>JBFEPB010000232.1:0-3411 GCA_041550295.1 bacterium
ATATTGTTCACTGACGGAGATAATCTTGTTGGCGAACCGCTCAAGGCGGTAGATGATCTAAGAGACCGCGGCGTGAAATTGTTCACCGTTGGCATGGGTACCATCGAGGGCGCGCCAGTACCTGAGTTCGACCAGCAGGGTAATTTCGTATCCTATAAGAAGGACAGGGATGAAAAAATCGTCATGTCGCGGCTTAGTGAAAGGCTGCTTATCATATTGACAAAGGCAACAGACGGCAGATACTTCAGGACTGAAGGTGTCTACATGGATAGATTGACCGGCGAACTCGATAAGATCAGGAAGAAGGATATCAGCGGTGGTGAATACATTGACTACGAGGAGCGGTATCAGTATTTCTTGTTGCCGGCATTTCTTTTCATGTTGTTAGGCGTGTTTGTCAGTGATCGAAAGGGAAAATGGCTGGATTGGATAAGGTGAATCGCCCCGGGTACGGGCATAACCTGAGAACGGCTGTTCGAGGGAACAAATCAACATTAGTCGCTCTACCATTTCTGATCTTTGCAACTCTTGTCATGATACAAATTGCCCCAGCCGATGTGGGTTCGAACATGCGCCGCGGTAATCACCTCGAGCAAAAAGGAGAATATGAAGAAGCGCTTGAGAATTACCAGAAGGCATTGGTCGAGGAACCTGATAACCCCAGCATACATTATAATATTGGCAGGGTTCTTTACCGAATGGACAAGTATGACGAAGCAATCGGTGAATTCCAGCTTGGTCTAATGAACAAAGAACGTGATCGCCAGTCGGATGTCTTTTATAACATTGGCAACTCTCAATTCAAGAAAGGACAATTGGAATCTGCTATTGATGCCTATAAGATGTCACTTCTGGCGAATCCAAAGGATCTCCAGGCAAAACAGAACCTCGAGTTCTGCTTCAAATTGAAAGAACAGTTGCAGAATCAACAACAAAGTGATTCGACGCAGCAGCAGCCTGATGAGCAGCCTCAGCCTCAGCCGGAAGAGAGCGAGATTGGCAAGGAGCAGGCAGAGCGTGTACTTCAGGCAATGCAGAACAAAGAAAAGGAAAATCTGGAAAAGGCGCGTGTTCCAGAAAGGAAGGAAACTGTTGACAAAGATTGGTAGACTTCTTCTCATAATCCAGGCAACGCTGATCGCCGGGGAAGTTCGGTTCATTGCCTCTGTCGACCGGACCGAGGTCGGTCTTGGCGAACCTGTGCTGCTGACGGTTGTGGTCGAGGGACAAGATCTAGGACAGGTGCCGTATCCAAAATTGCCGGATCTGCCTGATTTCGATGTCGGAGGCACTTCAACCTCGCAGTCAACGAGCATCCAGATGGCGGGCGGGAAGTCAGTCAAGCGACAGCTGATAAATTTCATTTATACGCTTTTTCCCAGAAGTGTGGGCGAGAAAGTCATCGGCCCCTGTACTATGGAGTTCGGTGGTGAAAAATACACGACTGACCCGATAGTCATAAATGTGTTGAAATCCGGTACAAGTCCAGCGCCGAAGGGGGCATTGCAGGCTCCCCCATTATCGATGGCCGGCGAGGCATCTGATCAAGATCTCAAATTGTCGGCGACGGCGGATCGAGTGAGCGTATTCCAGGGCGAGCAGATATTGGTCGAGTACGTGCTGTATACCAGATTAAGGCTGGCTGATATCAGCCTGGACGAGATGCCGTCTTTCAAGGGGTCCTGGGTAGAACCAGTATTCGACGCGCAGCGAATCGAATTCAAGAGAACGACCATTAACAACAAGCAATACGATTATTGCTTGTTGAGGAAAGCCGCACTTTTCCCTGTGACGAGCGGGCAGCTTCGGATTTCTCCGATGAAGTTGAATGTTGCCGTGGTACAGGCTCCACGCGATTTTTTCGATTTCTTTGGTACGACGAAAACCGTCGCTCTCGAATCCAAACCTCTGCTCATAAATATAATACCGTTGCCGGTCGAAGGTAAGCCCGATGATTTTAGCGGTGGTGTAGGTCAGTTTTCGATTACTGCGTCACTCGACAGAGCCTCCTCCGAAGCTGCGGAACCGATCAATCTGACCGTACGTGTAGCGGGAACCGGCAATGTCAAACTTGTCGAAAAACCGCTGATCCCTGATATACCTGGAGTAAAGATTCTAGACCCGGAAATAAACGAAAACGTGAGCTTCGCCGCTGGTCGAATTCAGGGTTACAAAGAATTTAGTTATCCGGTTGTGCCTCAGACCGACGGCGAGCACATTGTTCCGGCGATAAGGCTGTCATTCTTCGATCCCGGCAAGAGAGCATACGTTACCATTGAAACCGGTAAGCTGAAATTCACGGCAACACAAACCGCCGCTGCGGTTGAATTGGCCCAGACCGGTAGCCTGAAGATAAGCGGCACTGACATACGGCACATAAAGCCCGATGCCGAAAGACTAGTCGTACAGAGGATGTCAGTTGGCTGGTGGCTTGTGTTTCCATTCGTGGGGTCGTTGGTATTGATTGCGTCTTCTTCGCTTTATCGCCGGCACCGTTCTCGACTGCTCTCAGACCGAGCGTATGCCAGAAAAGTAAGATCAAGCAGGATGCTTAGAAGAAGACTCGATGAGGCAAGGTATTACCTGAAGAAAGAAAAGGTAAAGGAATTTCATGCGGCACTTTCAAGGGTGTTATTGGGTTATATAGGCGACCGCTACAACCTCGAAGTAGGTACGCTGACTCATGAAAACATGATCCAAATATTGAGAGATAAGAAGATAGATACGGAGGCGATTTCTGAATTAGAATATCTGCTTCATCAATGCGACACGCGTTTTTCCCAAGAGATGAAGTGTGATGAGCCTCGTCTATTGTATGAAAGAGCAAGACATTTGATAGGTAGATTATGATGACCTCATTTATGGTCACTGTCGTGTTGTTCGCTCAATTTGAATTGAACCCAACCGACTTGTACACAAAGGGGAATACTTACTATGAACAGGGCAAATATGCTGAAGCAATTGCCGCCTATGAACTCGTCAGCGCGGAGCTTACGAACGCAGAAGTCTTCTACAACCTTGGTTGCAGCTACTTCAAACGGGGCATGATGGGCAAGGCGATATTGAATTTCCACCGTGCTCATTTCCTCTCTCCTCGCGATGGGGACATTATGTACAATCTTGAATTCGTACGCAATTATCGGGTCGATAAGATATCGGGCGCCAGAAGCCCATTCGTCGAACTTTTATCCAGGGTCTTTCGTTACGCGTCCCTGTACGAATCCCAGATCCTCACCGCGGTATTGTTTGTGATTACGATGCTTTTCCTATCACTTCTGATCGTGTATCGACGAAATATCCTGTTCTACTTCGCTGTCATCAGCGGTTTCATCTGTTTGTTCTTTTTCATTGGATGGTAGGTGTGGGGTGCCGAGCTCGCGGCCGACAACGCCGTGATCATCGCGCCTGAAG
>JBFEPB010000233.1:0-3411 GCA_041550295.1 bacterium
AAGAAATCCCACATCCTGATTTCGCTCTCCGGCGTCAAAGCCGACCACCTCGAATCCCACATCTCTTCTCCGCCCGACGTCCTGCTCCTACGCGGTTCTCTCATGTTTTACTATATCTCATATCATAGTGAATGTCAAACGGCGCGTGATGTATAATCTTATAACACTACCTAAGAATCTGCTTGAACAATCGGTTGACGAGGGGACAAGCATAATATTTTAATACTTTGGAGTGCGGTTTGTATCTTGAAACCGGTAGAAAAAGGTTGATTTTATGTGCCATGTGTACAAAATGTTAAAATGTTGTGCCTGTTCCCGATAGTGCTTGAAAAATATACCCAGAATGTCTATAATACAATGGTATAATGCGATTCTCAAAGAACATAGTATTTACTCTAGCATTAGCCGAAAGGATATAGTATATGGCAAAAGTCGTCAACATCGATAAGTGCTTCACGAAGTTCGATGATCTGTTCTCACCAAAGATCGTCGGCGAACTCAATGGACAGCATGTAAAGGTAGTACGGGTGGAAGGCGATAAGGTCCCTTGGCACACGCATGACACCGAAGACGAAATGTTTTTCGTCATAGATGGCGAGTTAGTGGTCCAAGAGAAAGATGAAACAGTGACCCTGCACGCAGGAGAGTTTTGCATTGTTCCCCACGGCAAAGAACATCGTGTTGTTCCTCAGGGTCATGTCAAATTGATCTTGTTCGAACCAGCAGGCATTGCCCACACCGGGAAGGTGAAGGCAGAAATAACAAAAGACGATTACGACCGCCTCGACGTATAGACGTCGCAAGGTTCAAATCACGACATTGGTCGTACTAGCGCTTGATTGTATCTGCATCAGGCCTGAGTAAGCGACTATCATCGAGTAGTAAGCCATTCAGCCATTGATGCAACAAAAACATAAACAATAAGACCAGCCACGCATCCGCCCGCGATGCAGCAGCCCTTCCAATTGAACCCCGGCTTGGTTTGAACTTCTTCGTCCTCCCTTGATACTGTCGCAGTATCTTCTGTTGATTCAAACCATAGCGGTTGTGCTAACACAGACCCACTTGTCTCAATCCTACCGTATGAAGGACGTCTCAGTGAACTCAACCCGTCTTCGCGATCTTCGTCTAATTTTGCGATATCTCTAGTTTCACAACAAGCACTGTCACTATTGTTCTGCTGAGCAACTTCTGTCTGTGCCTGCAGAGAGTAGACACAACACAACACCAATACGATCGAAACATGCTTTTTCATCTTTTTTCGTAAATGAGCATAGAGAATCAGAATAGCGATCTCAATTGTGGCACTCGTATTTCGCCGTGTGTATCTTACGGATAAATCGTCAGCCCTAGACTGAATTGTGTAAAATGCCCTTCTTCCTCAGGATTGATCAGAAACCCTATTTCGGGACGGGCCGCCCATTTTCTCAAATCTGTGCTGATTCCCGCACCCAGGTTAAAGGCAAGCAAAACATCCTGATCCTCGCCACCTAAAGGTATCAATACCTTGCTCGAAGGATTGAATTCAAAGCTATTGCCTACAGGCAAAGTGAAGAGTAACGTGGGGTGCAATTGCCATGTGTCTGAAATTTCTTCAATGTCGCCACCAAAAGCGAAGCCTATTGGGCAGGCAAAAGCGATCATGTCCTTGTATACCCCGACCTTCGGTCCGATGCCGATAACATTTGCACTTGCGCTCACATCTTCGATAGAAACAGTAACGAATTCATACCGCAGTTGGAGGTCGATCATATTCCCCAAACCATAGGCCGCTTGGAATCCGAATTCATTCTGAACGTGCTCTGTTTCACCTTCGGCAGAAAAGAAAACCGTCGAGAAAAGTGGGGTTACCTCAAACCTGCCCTTCCCAGCTGTCCTCGCACTCTGAATCGATGAAAACGGCGGCGCACAACCTGCTATCAGCAGCAATGCAATCGAAACAAAGCAGATGCTGAGGGCAAGACGTGACATGGTTTCGACTCTTTTACCATCTCCCTGGATGTAAAGCCGACGGGCTTTGCAGGTGCTACTTACCGAGAGTTTCTTCATTATACCTCCCTTGTACAATGACCCAAATATGTCGAAAGCTACTAGTCTTTACTAATCAAAGAATTATATAAGAAGTAGTATCCAAGTCAAGTGTCTATATGGAATCAGGATCAAGATCATATTATCAATGGTTGCCTTGACTATCGTGCTCTGTCCATTATAATGAAACTAATACTTGCTAAAAAGTTATGAGTACACAAGGAGGTATTACATGAACATCGGCATTATTTTGTGGTCACAGATGGCAAGACTCTCTCGGTTGCCGAGAAAATAAGGGAAAAACTCGCTTCGCCCGGGTAGATACTGACAGCTTTGATTGTGCAAGTATAGTTTTATATGCAGGAGGAAGAATAATGACAAAGCGAGACATTCTTTCGATATCCTTTAAGATACTGGGGGCTGTTTGCTTAATGTACACTATTGTCCTGATTCCGAATATCGGCTGGGTAATCGGAATGCAGTATCCGCAGGATAGTGATTACGCCCGCTACGCGATACGATGGCAGATCTTCTTAACAATCTTGTTTCCCAGCGTCACGCTTCTATTTGGCCTTTTCCTACTGAAATGGGGAGAACGTATTGCAGTCAGACTCATCCGCGAAGACACGCACATCGAAATGGCTCGTACTGATGATTGGGAGCGCCGCCTATTTTCTTTGTCGATGAAAATCATTGGCCTGATATGGTTGATCAGAGGCATACCCGATCTAATAAAAGCAATAGGCGAACTGATCATGCGATGGTATTTTTATTATTACAGCATCCCACACATAATCGGCGCTGTATTGGGTGCCTTTCTGTCACTACTGATCGGTTTCTACCTTCTCATCGATGGAAGATATTTTACCAAACTCGCGTTCGGAAGAGAACCGGATAAAACCGGATGAACCTACAATCTCCGCTACTTGTCGGCATAATCGTATTCACAGGCTTCATATTCGGAGAAATTGCCACAATATTAAAACTCCCTAAAGTCACAGGATACATTTTTGCCGGCATACTCTTAAACCCCAGTATACTTGGAGTTGTACCGAAGAATTTCATTGTCCATACGGACCTGGTAACAAACATTGCCCTATCGTTCATCACTTTCTCAGTGGGTGGTACATTATTGTACTCCCGCGTCAGAACGCTGGGCAAATCAATATTATCAATCACGGTATTCGAGGCAGAATTAGCTTTTGTCGCAGTAACGTTAGGTTTTCTGCTATTCACGCCGCTGATTGTCCATGCAGAGGGAGCAACCATGTTGGCGCTGTATCTTCCGATTAGTATGCTCATCGGATCTCTCGCTTCACCAACCGATCCCTCTGCTACACTCGCAGTTATTCACCAATATAAGGCGAAAGGTAGTGTCTCGTC
>JBFEPB010000234.1:0-3396 GCA_041550295.1 bacterium
AGAGCAGAAACAAAAATGGTTGATCCCGTTGGCTAAAGGGGAAAAAATCGGCGCGTTCGGGCTCACTGAACCGGATGCAGGGTCAGATGCTGCGGCAACCAAGACCACGGCAATACTCCAGGGTGACAACTACGTGCTAAATGGTGCGAAAAGATTTATAACATCGGGTAGTGTTGCGGACGTCGTCATAGTTACGGCAACGCAGGATCCATCCAAAGGGTATCAAGGGATATCAGCTTTCATCGTTGAAAAAGGGATGAAGGGCTTCTCCTATGGCAAGGATGAAGAAAAACTCGGTCTGCACGGGTCGATCACATCCGAGTTGATCTTTGAGGATTGCGTCATACCAAGGGCTAATCTGCTGGGTCAGGAGGGAGACGGTTTCAGGATCTTCATGGAGACCCTTGATGGCGGTCGGATATCCATCGGTGCGCTTGCCTTGGGTATTGGCCAGGGTGCGCTTGATGCCGCCGTTTCATTCAGCAAGGCGAACACAAAATCAGGGAAGCCTTTGTCAAAGTCACAATCAGTACAGTCAATGATCGCGGAGATGGCTACCGAAATCGAAGCAGCGCGCCTGCTGGTGTATCAGGCGGCCGGTTTGAAGGACGCAGGTATGCCGTATGTCAAGGAAGCGGCGATGGCTAAGTACTACGCATCAACAGTGGGTATGAAAGCCGCGAACATGGCGATCGATATTCACGGGCTGCTTGGTATTACTGATGCTTATCCAGTTGAGCGTTTCATCAGGGACGAGAAACTCATGGAGATCGGTGAAGGAACGAGCGAGATACAGAAGATCGTCATTGCCCGGCAAATATTTGGCAAATAGATCCGATTCATTTTTTGTATTTTTTGACATTTAGGAATTTGTGATTTTGCAAATGTATCGAATCAAGGAGATATCATGGATTTTGCTTTGACCAATGATCAGAAAATGCTGCAAGATCAGGTGCGCAAGTTTGCGCAAGCCGAATTGGCGCCTCGGGCACCGGAACTGGACAAGACTGGTGAGTTCCCTTGGCAAAGCCTGAAAAAAATGGCACAACTGGGATTACTTGGTGTGATCGTCCCTGAGCAGTACGGTGGTTCAGGATTCGATTTTATTTCTCTGGCCATTGCCATTGAGGAGATCTCTCGCGCCTGTGCATCAACCGGCGTGATAGTTGCCGTGAACAATTCACTTACTGCCTATCCCATCATGCAATTCGGCAGTGAGGATCAGAAGAAAAAATACTTGCCACCGTTGTGTAGTGGCGAAAAGATAGGTGCATTCGGTCTGACCGAGCCAAACGCGGGTTCAGATGTTGCTGCCATGGAAACAACTGCACGGCTGGAAGGTGATCATTATGTCCTCAATGGAACAAAACGTTTCATCACCAACGGCGGCGAAGCAGGTATTTTCATAGTCTTTGCCTACACGAACAGGGAAATGAAGCACAAGGGAATGAGTGCTTTTGTCGTTGAACGAGACACACCCGGGTTCAGTCTTGGTAAGCACGAAGATCTCATGGGTATCAGGGCAACCGCTAATTGTGAGTTGATATTCGAGGATGTGAAAGTACCGAAAGAAAATCTCTTGAGTAAAGAGGGCGATGGTTTCAAGATATGCATGAACACGCTCGATGTTTCGCGGATCGATATTGGAGCTCAAGCGGTCGGCATTGCCCAGGCTGCCCTCGACGAGGCTGTCAAGTACTCAAAAGAACGCAAGGCCTTTGGTCAACCGATCAGTAATTTCGAAATGATCCAGTCGATGATCGCTGAAATGGCAACGGAGATTCAGGCAGCACGCCTTCTGGTTCACTACGCAGGCCACTGTAAAGACAAAGGAATGCAGAGATTCTCCAAAGAATCGGCGATGTCCAAATACTACGCGTCAGATATTGCCGTTGATGTAGTAAGGAAAGCTGTTCAAATTCACGGCGGCTACGGATATTCAAAAGATTACGCGGTAGAAAGACTATACCGTGACGCCAAGATCCTGGAGCTATACGAGGGTACTTCTGAAGTCCAGAAGATTGTGATCGCGCGAGAACTGACCCGCTAAATCCTAAGCACGTAAAACTCAATGCTGGATAAATCCCAAATGATAGAAATGGCAAATTCCAGTCGTCTTGAAGATCTGAAATGGAGGTTATCTAACATTTCGGTGTTAGGGTTTAGAATTTTTCAGAAGGAAGGAGGTTGTTTTGGATCTGATTGTCTGTATTAAGAGGGTTGCCCAGACTGCTGAGGCCGAGGTCAAGGTTGATGCAACGGGCAAGGATATTGTGAAGGATCGTTTGACGTTTGATATGAATGAGGCAGATACATATGCTCTCGAAGCAGCGATTCTTCTCAAGGAAAAATTCGGTGGGACAATAACTGCAATTTCGCTCGGTATGACTGACGCTGAGGATACTCTTCGTATTGCTCTGGCAAAAGGAGCTGACAGCGCAGTCCGGGTGAAGGCCGAGGATTTTGGTGAATTAGATGGATTTAAGACTGCTGCGCTGCTAAAAGAGGTGATTAAAGACATAAAATTCGACGCAATATTCACAGGCTGTATGGCGTCCGACGATAGCTACTATCAGGTGGGGCCAGTGCTCGCTGAGATGCTCGGTGTGCATCACGCGACCCTGGTGAGTAAGGTGGCGATAACTGAGGGCAAAGCCGAAGTGGACCGCGAACTGGAGGGTGGTTTGATCGAACGCCTCCAGATATCCTTGCCAGCTGTATTTGCCGTGCAGACTGGTATCAACGAGCCGCGTTACGCTTCATTGATCGCGATACGTAGGGCGGCCGGAAAAGAGATAAGAGTATTGGGCAAGAGTGACATTACGCTCGAAACCAAGACCAATAGCACACTCGAAGAGCTATTTATCCCCCCGGTTGGAAAGAGAGCTGAGATCTTGACCGGAAATACTGATGAAGTCGCTGCGAGAACTGCAGGCATAATCAAAGAAAAGGGACTTATCTAAGGGGGAACAATGGCTGATATTCTAGCAGTGGTTGAACACCGTCAGGGCATGGTCAGGGATATCACGTATGAGTTGATGACATTCGGGAGAAAATTAGCAGAAAAGGCCAATGCAAAGTTGATTGGCGTGTTGCTTGGACATAATACTAATGACCTCCAGGAGAAGATCAAGAGGCACGTGCATGGCCTTGTCGTTGTCGACCATGAAGTATTCAAGGATTTCAACGGTGATACATACCAGCAGACGCTTGCCACGATCATCAAGAATAAGAATCCTTTCCTGACACTTGTTGGTAACACCGCGTTTGGCATAGATTTCTGTCCTTCGCTTGCGACGCACCTGGGTATTCCCTTCACCACCGATTGTATAGGAGTGGAAGTTGTGGATGGAGGCATCAGGGTTACGCGACAGCTATATGATGGCAAGATGGATG
>JBFEPB010000235.1:0-3330 GCA_041550295.1 bacterium
GAAATCAACAACCGCGATGGCTTCAGTGCATCAATCTGCTGGACCGACAATTCGTCGTTGCGGAATACACGAATGTCAATACCAGGATCACGGTCAACGCTCAATATGTAAGAACTGAATGGCTGCTCAAATGCCAGTGAATCCTCCCCTTGCAGGTACTGATCAATCCGCTCAACCACCTCGCCCGTACGGTCATCTTCGCAGACTCTAAACTCAAGATGAGCGACCTTCTTGATCAACTCAACTGCCCTCTCCCGGTCGACCCCGGGCAACTGTATCATTATCCTGCCCCCGGACTGTTTTTCGATAACTGGTTCATATACTCCAAATTCATCAACCCGATTCCGGATTATTTCGAACGCCCGGTCTCTTAAATCATCGGGCCTTTCCTGAAGACCTGCCGTGTCAACCTCAAGGACAAGATGCATGCCGCCCTTGAGGTCCAGGCCCAGATGTATCGCTCTTTTGGACAATGCTATCTTTTCAGTTTCTGATAGACCATCTTCGGTATAGAGTCTGATCGTCGGGATAATCGCATAAACACCCAGGATGACGGCAACAACTACAATTCCAATCCTTAAACCAATGTGTCTCATCTTGCTCCTTTTATAATCTCTTTCATCTCGCTAACGGCTTGCCTTAAACCAACGAAAAGCGCACGTGACACGATGGCGAACCCGATCGAGTAACCCGTTATCTCCGGGATCGCCAACAATAATACTATGTTCTGGTAATCAATACCGTGCCCAGCATGAACAATCAATCCTTGCGCCTGTGCTGCCCGGGCCACACCGGCAATTCGCGATACCTGCTCATCCGTTTGTCTTGCCTTCGTGTATTCGTTAGTATTGATCTCGATCCTGCCAGCGCCAATTCTCAGCGCCTCCTCTACCTGTGGCAAATCAGGATCAATGAATATGCCTACTCCAATCCCTCGGCTCTTCAAAGCCTGCGTGTAACTTCTCAGATCAGCTTTTAGATTAAGCAGATCCAAACCACCCTGTGTAGTAACTTCACCAGGTGATTCAGGAACCAGGGTAACGCGGTCGGGCTTTACTTCGAACGCGATGTCTGCCATCTCCTCGGTCGCGGCCATTTCCAGATTGAGCTCGCTATTCAACATCTGTCTGAGCGCCTTTAGATCGTGTTCTTTGATATGACGTCTATCTCCTCTCAGATGCACCGTGATGCCGTCGGCACCACCTTTTTCGACCTCGGCCGCGGCGTGCACTGGATCGGGAAATGCTTCCTTACGGGCCTCCCTGAGCGTTGCTACGTGGTCGATATTCACCGATAATTCCATGGGCTATTATATTCATCCTCCCGCGCCCTGTCAACAACACAGGGTAGTACTCTGCTCGCCATAGACTCCACACGCCCCACGGAATATTCTCGGTTGTCCGCTGTATTATATAGTGCAAGGAGGCAAAGATGAAAGGAATTTCACCGACCTTATTGATATTACTGATACCATTCGTAACTAGCAGCACAACAGAGCAGGTCGGTTCAGACCTGCTAGGATTAAAGGTTGGCGATCCGGTCAAATACAAGAATCTGATGATCTTCCCGCTCATTACGGAGGCTGTGAGACGTTCGGACTATTTCACGCTTGACCAGGCAATGGAAAATGGCTGGCTTAGGATCAGAGAAATCGACGGCGGCGAAGTCAACGCAGTTGAACTGAAGAATACCAGCGACAAGATTGTATTCATCATGACCGGAGAGATGCTAACCGGCGCAAAGCAGGACCGGATGCTCCGCGAGGATGTGCTTGTGCCGCCAAAGAGCGACTGGCTGCGAGTCCCTGTTTATTGTGTTGAACACGGTAGATGGTTTTCCGTATCTTCTTCGTTCAAATCTGCAGGCGAGGTTGCACCAAATGAACTGCGATATCGTGCGAAAATAACTGAGGACCAGTCACAGGTGTGGGATGCAATTGCCGCGAGCCAGGAAAGGCTCGGTATTAACTCGGGCACAAGCACGGTGCAGGCAAATTATCAGGATGACCGCATCAAGCAGGAACTCGCCGAATACACCGAGCATCTCGGAAAGATCCCACGGCTCAGTAAGAACACTGTGGGCATTGTCGCTGCCACAGGTGTACGGATCATTTGCGTCGATATATTCGCAGACAATGATTTACTCCAGAAATTCTGGAAGAAACTACTGCGGTCCTATGTAATGGACGCGATATCCGAGAGAGAAGCCGCTGTCTCGAAGAATGCAGTTAATGGCCTGCTCAATGATCTACGCAGTGCGAAGTATGTATCTATCGGCACGCCAGGACTGGGGAATCTATACAGGATCGACTCCAATGCAGGCAAGGGCAATATCCTGCTGTTCAAAGGCACGATTGTGCACATGGACTTCTTTGTCAATGAGGCTGATGCAGACTGTAGTCCCGAATTGAGACTCGATTTCAGACGCGAGCAGAGAATGTCTGAATGAAACGCCTAGCGTCGGGCATCAGCACCGACAATCCTTGACAAGCCGGGCTATTCATGTATAATAAACAGATCGCGGGGTGGAGCAGCGGTAGCTCATTGGGCTCATAACCCAAAGGTCGCTGGTTCGAATCCAGCCCCCGCTATGGGGCGGAAAGCATTTACTTTCCGCCCAATTTCTAAATACTAAGCACCAAATCTACAACAAATCCCAAGTATAAAAATACAAAACTCAAAACGCTTTTTTGGATATTCAGATTTTGGATTTTAGTATTGTTCAGGATTTCGGATTTAGAATTTAGGATTTCAAGGTACATGCTATGGGCATCGTCACCCTTACCGACTTGCGTACCCCCATTACTATATGGTCATATCGCCCCACATGCAGCCAGTATTTTCGTAACCCCCACGATCGCTGCCGTTTCGCTCCGCAGTCTCGCAGGACCGAGGCTCAACAAAAACGCATCACGGGTCAAGAAAAGATCTCTTTCTTCATCTGTGAATCCACCTTCAGGCCCGATCAGGAAAAGAATTTTGCTGCTATTAGTCTGCACCCCGACCTCACCTTCAGGATCGGCAACAAAAATCCGTTCATGATCACCAGCGATCTTCAGCACATCTTCAATACCAGGGGCGTACACGATATCGGGCATGTAGTATTGGTCCGATTGCATCATTGCACTCTGTGCTACCTTGGTGAACCTCCTGATTTTCTGCCCCCCGATGTTCCTCAACACTGAACGTTTTGAGAGAAAAATAACGAACCGTGCTACGCCGAGCTCTGTGCATTTCTCAACCAATGTATCATTACGCAGACCCTTGACCGGGACGAAACCAACCGTCACTTGTACCGAGCATTTTCTAGGCACGCGCTCCCTGCCGAGAA
>JBFEPB010000236.1:0-3321 GCA_041550295.1 bacterium
CCCCGGTAATGGAAACCATCTACCTTCACCGGCCTGTAGCGAACGTAATAAAGATAGTTGTCCTTCTGGACCAGTGAATATACATACCAACCCTGGCCGGTTACCGGTATTCCGGCCGGCTGCCAGTCGCGGTACCGATGCTCTTCATACGCTTGCCACTCGGCGAACAACCGTGGCCATGATCTACCAAACACTTTGCGGGCCGCGATATCAATACCGGTGAAAGGCAGGATTGCAGAAAGCGGTGACCAAAAATACGAACCATAGCGGCTGAAGAAAGCCGAAAATTTCTCCTCACCGTACCGATTGGCAAGAAAATCAAAAAATTCGCCACCGTACAAGTAGTATGTACCGAAGGGGAAATCGAACGGTGCATTCGTTGCCTCGATAATCGACGGGACATTCTTTCCATGAACGCGCGCACCAATGTAGGAATCAAAGAATCCATCGTTTAACCGACCCTCATAGCGTGTGTTTCGAGACTCACTGTAGACAGTTATACCCTCAGTTATCCAGCCCGGAGAATAAATGTTTGGCGCAAAGAGCGAGCCGAAAACACTTGTCAGAAATCCGGCAGGGCCGCCTGTCCGTGACATGTGAAGAATGTGAGCATACTCGTGCACCGCAACAGTGCGATACCAACTCTCAATGCCTTCAAGCCGGTAGGCAAAATCCGGCGGTCGCGTGAAAATATGCACGTTATGGAACACCGGATTGGCAAACCCATTGCTCAATGCACCCACGTCCTCGATCACAACCGGCAGATTTCTCACGCTGTCGCCAAGCAGTGCCCGCACACTATCCTGATAGTAATGTAGGTTCTGCAGGGTATGCAGTGCTTCCCAGCGATAACCATCTTTGTAGATAATCGTGAAATCATCGGTCTTCAGCGTTTTCCAATCGAGCCAACCATAGAAAAACAGCACCGCCATTGTTACCATGTTCAATTATAAGGATGGCGATTACTTTTTCAAGCGGATAGTAGTAGTATACTTTCTGGCAGTGACTTTTCTTGTGGCTTCAACGGCTGCGGTATTGATGCGTCGGAATGCCCATCAGGTCACGGTATTTTGAAACCGTTCTCCGTGAAATAACAATACCCTGCCGCCCCAGTTTCTGAGAGATCTGGGTGTCTGACAGCGGCGAAGTCTTGTCCTCGTTCTCCACAATCTCCTGTATTTTCTTGAATATAATACGTTTGTCCGTATCGCCTAGTGGGGCATTGAAAAAGAATTTCAACTTGTGTATCCCCTGAGGCGATTCGATGTACTTATATGCCAGCGCCCTTGAGATCGTTGAAGGATTGACACCGAGTTGCCGTGCGAATTCGGTCATCGTGATCGGCTTCAAGTAGTTGTATCCCTTCTCAAAGAACTCACGTTGATACTCGAGCAGATTATCGAGTACGCGAAGCATCGTCTTTCTGCGTTGTTCTATTGCAACGATCAAATGCTGCGCAGCACGCGCCCGCTGCCTTATGAATTCAAGCTGCTCGCGCGGCACGCCTTTCGGGTTTTTTAATACCTCCACGTACTGACGGCGCAGCCTCACCCGGGGCACGGTTTCATCATTGATGAATGCAGCCAGATGGTTATCGCGCCATCGGATTATGAAATCCGGTGATACGTATCCTGAGGCAATGTTTGAATAGCGCCAACCTGGTTTGGGATCGAGTTTGAGAACCATCTCGCGTGCCTTGAGGAACCGTTCTTCACTGATGTTCAGGGTCTTGAGTATTTCCCCATAGCGATTGCTTCTCATATCCTTCAGATAGTCCCGCACCAGAATGCATTCTACTGAATCGTGCGCGCAGCCGAGTACTTCGAGCTGGATGAAAAGCGTCTCCCTCTTATCGCGCCAAGCGCAGCCGACCGGATCGAAACGCTGAATTCTTTTTATGATGCGCAACACGTCACTCAGTTCATGCCCTTCCTCAGCTATTTCTTCGGGAGCAGCCGCCAAATAACCATCATCTTCGATATTTACAATCACCGAACGCGCTATTTCAAGATCCTGGTCCTGGAACGTGATAAATGCCTGTCTCAGGAGATAGTCGTTCAGTTTCTCACCCTGAGCAGGAACGTTGTCGAGCGGATCGAATTCCTCAGGATTTTTGTCGTATACCATGATCGGTGCGTCGGCGAACAGTTCTGCAACATCGAACTCCTCGATTTCTTTCAGGTCTTCAGGGGTATCCTCTTCACTGGAGCTTTCACCTTCATCTGTCTCAGATGAAGCATCTTGGGATATTTCCTCGAGCAAGGGGTTGGCCTCGAGTTCGTGCCGGACATAAGTTTCGATCTCGAGACTGGGCAATTCGATCAGTCTCAAATAATACTTCAGTGTTGGAAGTATATAGTGTTTCAGTTCTGGTCTGTACTGAAGTTCACTCCGGCGATCCATATTCTCTGTCCTCGACTTTGTCTCCTGTCACATACCAATTATAATAGCCAAACGTTAATTGTCAAGGAGCACCGGAACAATAAGGAACTTCAGAAGGTAAGAAGTTGAGAACATACGACTTTGAGAATCGGTGAAGCGAAGCCTCGGAGAGTCGGAGAAGAGAGCGTTATTAACGATCACAACGAACGTAACGTCTTTTGTATCAAGGATCAAGAATCCAGTATCGCCGTTCGAAACGTTATTAACGATCCAAACGGTCACAACGTCTTAGATTTTTTTGTTAGTGGTATGTTATGGTATTACCGAAACTACCCTGCGGCCGCCCCTCTTGTACCCGTATTCCACCTTACCGGCACAAAGAGCATACAACGTGTAGTCGCTGGCCACGCCCACGTTCACGCCAGCGTGGATCGATGTTCCTCTCTGGCGCACCAACATTGTTCCGGGTTTGACTATCTGGCCATCGAATCTCTTCACACCCAGACGCTTGCCTGCGGAATCCCGCCCGTTTCTTGATGCACCAACACCTTTCTTACTTGCCATACGGTCTCCTTAACTCACATTACTTGATTATGTCTGTTATCTCGACTTCACAAAAATCCTGATGATGACCGCGCTTGCGCCGATATTTTTCCTTCCTGATGAATTTGAATACCACAACCTTCGGCATTCGGCCGCATTCTTTGATCACACCCTTGACTTTCGCGCCCTTGACAAATGGCCGGCCGATAACCGTGCCGCCATTATCCTTGATCATCATCACCTTGTCGAATTCAAGTTTTTTGCCTTTTTCGCCAAGCTTAGCCTGTATCTTTATTGTCTCACCCTGTTTGACCACAAACTGAGCACCATTGGTTTCTATCACCGCAAACATTATTCGCCCCCAGGTGTTTCTTCAGGGAAAATTGTGCCTTCTTC
>JBFEPB010000237.1:0-3297 GCA_041550295.1 bacterium
CCGGCATTCGCCGACAATCATGTGTTGGTCAGGAAAGAGATCAAAGGAGATGCCACCTATTCGTCGGTCATTAAGCTAGATGGCGAGAAGCGCAAGTTGGAAGTAGCCCGCATGCTCGGTGGCAAGGAGATTACTGCGAAGACGGTGGAGCATGCCGATGAAATGCTGCGAAAAAGAAAGAAGATGTAGGGGCCGATGAAGAAATACAGCATGACGATATCGAACATCATCACGATCGCACGCCTCGTCGTATTGCCGATCATCATATACCTGATACTTACCGAACAACGGTTCGCGGCATTCATCATAATGCTCGTATCGCTGCTTTCTGATGGTCTTGATGGCTATCTGGCGAGGAGACTCAATCAGGAATCCATGCTCGGACGTTTTCTCGACCCCCTGTGTGACAAGATCTTTCTTGCGGGAGTCCTCTTGACGCTGCTCTACGTAGGGGCGATTCCCCTGTGGATAGTACTGGTCGTTATCCTGAGGGATTTCCTGATTCTGCTTGGCAGCTACATTCTATTGAGGAACAAGTCAGTGGTTGAATCTTCAAATATTTTGGGTAAAATAACTGGGTTCATCTTCGGGGCAATGATCCTTGCCTTTACGGCGGGGTGGGAGGTGATTGGTAGAGTCTTAATGTATGTTAGTGTCCCGGTTATGTTAATCGCGTTTTTAGTCTACGCAGCCAACTATATGAAATTGATGAGAGGAGTATCATGAAGCCAATTTTCTTCACCAAGATGGAAGGGGCCGGCAATAATTTTCTGATAATAGACAACCGTAATGGTTATCTCACTGTTCACTTAACTGATCAGAGTATTGCCGAATTCGTAAAGAAACTTGCTGACGCCCAGCTCGGTGCGGGTTCGGACGGAGTGATTTTGTTGGAACAATCGGCCGAATATCCATTCGAAATGCGTTATTTCAATCGTGATGGAAGCGAGGCGGTTGCGTGTCTCAACGGTGCCCGCTGCGTTGTCAGTTATGCGTTCCGTTTGGGGTTGTTGAAAGATAAGGGCAAGATTGCCTCGGCCTCAGGACCGCTCGGGTACTATTACAAGAGCGATTGTGTGAGTATCGAGACGCCACCTCCGGTGGACGTCAGGTTGAATTTTAGTTTCACCGTGAGCCGGAAAAAATACAATGCAAACTTCCTGCGTGTGGGCGTGCCACACTGTATCATATTCGTGGATGATTTTAAGAAGCTCGATGTGAAAAAAATCGGTGAAGCCATTCGCAATCATAAGACCTTCAAGCCCGAAGGGACGAACGTTAATTTCGTGAAAGTCAACAAGGACAGCATATTCGTTCGCACCTACGAGCGGGGTGTGGAAGACGAAACACTTTCGTGCGGGAGCGGCGTCCTTGCATCTGCTTATATTGCGACAAAGTTGTTCATGGTTCAATCCCCCGTGGTTGGTAAGACCAATGGTGGCGAAATGGTCGCTACGATCAAGGATAAATTATACCTTGAAGGGCCGGTCAAATACGTTTACGACGGTGTATACTATATAGAGTGAATCGGTAAGGTTACGCGTCTATTTTAGTCTGAAGAAAAATCCTGCCGTGATATATACAACGTATCCCTGTATAGAATTGCGCTCCTCTTCATGGAGGGTCAGTGAGAATGGTGGTTTTGCGAGAAGACTGCATTCCGCCCGCATAACGTTTTTGTCATTGAAGGAATATTGATAACCACACAACCCACCGAGCGCGGCCGGTGAGTTTCTAATTCCAATCCAGTAATTGTGTTTCG
This sequence comes from bacterium, assembly GCA_041550295.1. Classification (GTDB taxonomy): domain Bacteria; phylum Hydrothermota; class Tepidihabitantia; order SM23-42; family SM23-42; genus SM23-42. Next base: position 1,763 of record JBFEPB010000237.1, read on the forward strand.
ATGGTTGGTTGTGAAGAATCAGGCTCGCTTGATATAGCGTCAAGCTGTTCAGATTACCTCCCATTTCCCACTCGCCTCCGGCCACGCCAATGAGAAAATTGATCGGTGACAGATTCAGACGACACGTGAGGATGCTGCTTGCATACTGTACGCCCAAATACGCTTTGAAGACAGTGACAAATCCTTCACCTTCCGAATCATACCAAGCCGTAGGGAAAGCGATTGCTTCCATGCCACCAAAACTACCGAAATTACCTGTTCCATATTGCGCGTTGTGAAAGAAGCTGAAAGTCCCGGCCGGATATGTCCTCAGATTGATAGTATCCTGGTGCTCTTCGATGAACCACAGATTCACGGCAGATGTTGCACCCACTTCATGGCCCTCACCGGATCTAATGTAGGGAGCGATCATTTCATTTTGGGCATGGGGTGAGTATACAGCGGGTGCGCATGTCGACAGGATGACAGCTATGACGAAAGCATATCTACTAAGAATAACCAATGCACGCACTTACTGCTCCTCCCTACGCAGACAGGTTATAGTGAGCTAGCTATATTTTAGCCACAACGGTACGGATATGCTCCAATGCCCACTGCAAATCCTTTTTTGTTATGATCAGCGGTGGTGCGAAGCGAACCACCATCTCATGGGTTTCCTTGGCAAGAATGCCCATTTCCATCAATCGCTCGCAATAAGGCCGTGCTTTTTGCTTCAACTCCACACCAATCAATAATCCCTTGCCACGGACTTCCTTGATCAACGGGCTGCCGATTTTTCCCAATTCGGCCATGAACCAATTGCCGAGATCATGTGCGTTCTGGCTTAGATTCTCGTTGACAATGACATCGAGCGCCGCGATACCGATGGCGGATGCCAGAGGATTGCCGCCGAAGGTCGAACCGTGATCACCTGGTTTGATCACCATCATGATTTCGTTATCACAGGCAATTGCTGAAATAGGATAGAAGCCGCCGCTCAGCGCCTTGCCCACAATCAGTATGTCGGGTCTGATCTTTTCGTGTTCGTAGGCAAAGAGTTTACCGGTTCTACCGAGCCCGGTCTGGATTTCATCGAGTATGAACAGAATTTTGTTCCTATCGCAGATCTCGCGGCATTTACGAAGGTACCCCTCAGAAGGGAGAATCACACCGCCCTCACCCTGGATCGGTTCAGTAAGGAAACCGATCGTATTCTGGTTGATCGCGTGCTCAAAGGCCTTTGGGTCATTGTACGGTATCATCTTGAATCCTGGGGTGAACGGCCCAAATCCCTGCCGATATTGTGCCTCCGAAGAAAATCCGACGATTGTGGTTGTGCGGCCGTGAAAATTGTTTTCACAGACGATTATCTCGGCACTGTTTTCTCTGACCTTTTTCTTGGTGTAGCCCCATTTACGGGCGACCTTGATTGAGGTCTCGACGGCTTCGGCACCGGAATTCATGGGCAGTGCTTTTTCGAATCCTGTAAGGGTGCAGATCTTTTGCAGGAATTCACCCATCCTATCGTTGTGGAAAGCCCGCGAAGTGAGGGTAAG
>JBFEPB010000238.1:0-3289 GCA_041550295.1 bacterium
ACATTCTCGCGGTGTTCGATCAGCGTCACGTCAACATCACCACCTTGAGGAATGCCGACCTTATAGAGCAACGCCGGAATATTTGGCTCACCGGCCTTGCTCAGCCATACGGCTTCGGGAAAAGAATAATCTTCCCGGCTTGTCTCCGTCGTCGAAAAGCTTATTTCGACGCCGGTTGTTCCCAACTGTCTTATTGTCGTTGTGCCAACGACAACAAACAGCATTAGTAAGCTAAGCATCTAATTTCCTTGCTTCTTCTATTAACATGATTGGTATATCATCCTTCACTTGATACGCCAGGCGACACTTCTGACATATCAATTCCTGATCCTTCTTATCATATTCCAATTCACCCCGGCATTTAGGACAAACCAGAATCTCTAGGAGCTCTCTCTTGAGCATAAAACCTCCTGCGGCTCCAGGGCAAAAATCTTGTCCTTAACAGACATGAAACCCAGGCTTAGAAATCCGAAACTATAAAAAAACAGAAATGGTATGAGTATTAGCTGAGCATGAACGACAACGTAGACTAGCGCCGATAACACATATGCACCAATCAGTATTTCGATTACCGGGACTATCGTTTTGGAATCCACTTTATATCCTCCTGCCTCGCCACCGCATTTCGGGGTTCGGCAGAAAACATTTCTGCGATTGAACCACCCTTCGAATATGGCGAGTGAATTCGAAACTGACAGTCCCATACTGTATGCTATTACACTGGCAATAAAGGGTATCCGGCGCCGATAATCAGGATACAACTCCCGTTGAGACAGAAAATAAAGGTATGGATAACCCACCGCACCGATGGTGAAAACTGATGCAAAAATAAAATACCCGCTCGCCACAATGTTCTCGACCTTGAAATATACGATCAGCGGCGAAAACAATGCCAGCCCAAGCAGAGCAAGAAAATTAATGTGGCATGTCAGATGAACAAATGCCTCGTATTTGGCAAGCTTGCTCATCTTTGCACGCATAACCTGAGACAACAGCTTGCGTGCCACCTGGATGGTACCTTTTGCCCATCGGTTCTGCTGTATCTTAAAACTCTCGGCACTTGCTGGAAGCTCGCCAAGGACCGAAAAATCATCGCGGAATCTTATCTTCCAACCACGCAGTTGCACCCGATAAGACAGATCGAGATCCTCAGCCAACGTATCGCTGTGCCACCCCCCTGCATCGAGGATGGCATTCTTACGCCATATGCCGCACGTGCCGTTGAAGTTAATGAAAAAACCCGCGTTGTACCTCAGTCTTTGTTCCATCGCAAAGTGATTGTCCAGACCAATCGCCTGGGCGCGGGTGAGTAAAGAATAATCGTGGTTAAGATGCGCCCAGCGGGACTGCACGCCGGCTATGACCGGCGAATCGAATTCCGGTAACAACTCCTTGAGAAAATTGGGCGACGGCACAAAATCAGCATCGAATATCGCGATGAAATCGCCTTTTGCCGATGCCAACCCATGCTGTAATGCACCTGCCTTGTACCCTTCCCGCGAACCTCGGCGCACCTGGTGGATATTGAAGCGCCGCTTCCTGTATCCCTGCGCCAGTCGCGCTATTATTTCAGTGGTCTCATCGTTCGAATCATCGAGTATCTGAATCTGTAGTTTGCTCTTTGGATAATCGAGTTCAGTGATACTCTTTATGAGTCGGTGCACCACGTATTTCTCATTATATACAGGCAGCTGCACGGTGACCATCGGATACTTCACCAACCGGTTCTTCTTCTTTTCGCAGCGATGCCTATAACGGTAGTACAAATAAATGAGCACAAATGAATGTAGTGAATAAAAAAATAGCACTACAAGCAACAATGTATATGCTGCCAGTATTATGCTTATCAACGGCGTTCTCCACGTGAGGGTTGCACTTCAAGATCACCTAACGGCTGAAGAATATACGCCCGCAGTAGCTCCAGTTCGGTATATTTCATGTCGGGATATAGCTGTATTCTATCCGACTTTGTCAGCGTGTCAAGAGTGGCGGTTGCTGCCAGGATTGTATCCACTTCGAGCGCGACCACGTTCGGCAGGACGTATTTTCTTCGCAAACCCAGCGAGATATATGGCGTCGAGCTTCTGTCAAACCCAATATCCACACCCCGTATATCGCCTTCTGTCGCATAACGTTCGGTCAGGAAAAGCAGCCTGTACATATCGCCCAATAGATAACCGGTTTTGACAGCCTTTTCCCGGTCTCTGGTAGCTCCATAGAGGGACATGCCGCCCGGCCTCAGCATTTCGATCACATCCTCGAGGCGCAGATGTCCGTGCAGCTTGAGCAAGAAACCATTCTCTACCTGCTCAAGCCTGGATTCCAAGGAGAGCAGCTCTAACCTTTTTCTTAATTTTGCATGATCATCAGTGGAGGGGGCAATGGGAATGACCAGATATTCCTGTATTTCCTTTACCGGTAACCCTATTCCCTTGGCTGAATTATAGTCGGACAGCCGGGCAGTCCAGTAAGTTGTCGAATCAGGGAGACCAGCCCAGATGTGCTCGGGCAGGAAATTGTCCGAGGATATGGTGATAAACCCGATCATGTCCTTGCGTCTCTCTGGATCGAGGAAAGGCACATTGGCCCTGAACTGGTATGTGAATTCTCCATTTCCTCCTCTATACTCAAAAGTGTCGGCGGTCAGGATACGTTCTATCTGTGTGTAAATATCCGATTCCTCACCTCGCGAAATCCGCTCCCATGTGCTGCCTCTCCTTGAGTATTCAATATCTCCAAACCCCACATATTCAAATTCCTGTGCCCCACCTGGACCATACCATGTACCAGTGAGCCTTTCTCCTTTGCCGACAACACAATAACCGGCTGCTTCCACGCTCACCGATCTGAGCTTTGCCTGATATTCATAACTGAATGACCGCTGGCGCGAAAAATTTGCGATCCACTGCTCAATGTCCTTTTCAGGATCAGGTACATATTTTGTATACTGGACACAACTCAACGCAAAAATCAGGCACGGGCCGATACTGTACAGCAGAGCCATAGTCCAGCGGGATCGAAAATGGGTTCTGAACCGGGTTCTACAGGACATTGATAATACTACTTTTATTCATATAAAAATCAAGAGTCACTTCGAACACCCAAAAAGAAAGAAGTGAGTACGCAAACGTTAGGACCGTTAAGACCACTAATACTTATTCCAAAAAAACGTCAACAACGCTCCGCTTTTCCGGCTCCGTTTCTAGCGTCCCAACCCCAAGCCTTTGACGATGTGGTTGTTTCCGGTCAGAGCCTCTCCATCGCCCACCTTGCCGTGTGCGCGAGCACT
>JBFEPB010000239.1:0-3286 GCA_041550295.1 bacterium
GATATTCAAGAATATGGTTCAGGAGAGAACCCAGGAAGATTGACGCCTGACAACAGGTATCAGATGACAGATGGCAGATAACAAACAGTAGATTGCGGTTATCCCTTATCTGTTATCCGTGGTCAGTAATCAGTTATCCGTTCAGTATTTTTTCAACTTCTTCCTTGTCAACATCCATTACATAGGGAATGCCGGAGATATTCGCGGCATCTTTGGTCAATGCCGCAATATCGTCGCGCGTGATATGTTTTAGCGCAAACTTACGGTTTCCGGTCATGAGCTGTTTCAATCCCTGAGCCATTCGTTCCACGTAAGTGTATACACCCAGCGCACCGGTCGGGACCTTGTCGAAATCCTTGCCTAATTCTTTTTTCAATCTAGATGCCGTAACAAAGATCTCTTCTTTCTTGTTTCCAAACCGTTCGACAAATACCGGGATCTCACCCTCATCGATCTTCTTGCCGATGGTTTTGCCGACCATTGCTGCACAGAGTGGTCCCCGGGCCATGCCTACTATCTTTGTGTAGGGTGCGCCAAGGGCGAGGGCTTTGAAGATCTGATCTTCAAATGCTATACCACCAGCAAACGCGAGCGATGGTACGTAATCACCCTTCTTGGCCAGCTTATCAGTGTAGAAATACGCCAGGGAATGGATCTCGACTGGTGGCATGCCCCATTCGTTCATCATGTGCCAAGGGCTCATGCCGGTCCCACCGCCTGCTCCGTCAATCGTCAACAGATCGATCTTTGCGATGGATGAGTATTTTACGGCTCGGGCAAGGTCGGCAGGGCGGTATGCGCCTGTTTTCAGGAAAACATGTTTAGCACCGGCTTTGCGCAATTCTTCAACACGGTTCACGAAAGATTCCTCTTCGACCATTCCGATACGGGAATGTCTTTCGAATTCGGTGAAGGTTTTATGTTCAAATGCCGCAATAACGTCAGGGTCAAGCGGATCCGGCAGCACTACGTAGCCTCTTTTCCTCAGTTCTTGTGCCTTCTTGAGGTCTTTGATCTTGACCTCGCCGCCGATATCTTTGGCGCCCTGACCCCACTTCAGTTCGACCGTCTCGACACCTAATTTCTGAATGGCGAATTCTTGTACACCAAGTCTCGTGTCTTCGACATTGGCTTGAACAATGATCATACCATAGCCATCGAGCTGCCATTCCTTGTAGAGCTTCACTCGGTGTTCGAGATCAGGAGCTCGAAGTATTTTCCCGTCCTTGATTTCGCTCTTCATGTCCATGGCAACGACATTCTCGCCGATCGTCAGCATGGCGCCGGACAGGGCAGTCCCGATTGCCAACCCTTCCCAGTTGTTCTTGGCAACATTTGTTGAGCCCAATCCGGGGACGACCATCGGGAATTTAAGTTTGATGTCGTTGTTGGTTCCTATCCGCTGTTCGATCATCACGTTCGGGAATATTGCTTTGTCAGGATCTGCTTCGACGCCGATCGCACCAACCGCTGTGCCCATGATGTTGAAATGAGAATAATCCACCGGATAATTCTTTTCGGATGCAGCGGTCAGGATGCCGAACGGCTGCGGGTATATGACTTCGTGTCCACGGTATGCCGATTTACCGATTTCGCACATTCCGATACAACCATCTACGCAGGTTACGCACATTCCGCTTAGCGGAACGATGGAATCTTCAGTTCTATTCTTTGTTAATGTTGCCGCCGAGGCATTCATCCTTGATAATGAGGGCATTTTTTCTCCTTTCCTTACTGATGACAGATAACAGATTACAGATAAGATTTATGCTATCAGTCATTAGCATTCTCATCAAATTTCTTCGTTTCATGCTTCTTATGAATGGACTGGATCAGGTCGAAAAGCATTCCGCACAGATTGTCGTAGTCCGCATACAGCAGGCGGAATAGCTCTTCATTATCGAGGGATCCAGTTTCGTATAAATATTCTAAATGTTCAATTGTTTCTTGAGCTGAAGCGTATGACAGATAGAGGTAACGCAAGTATTCTTTCTTATAGTTTCTAGGTGAAAAAACTTCAACCATATTGCTGGATACGGATTTGAATGACCTGCGAATTTGGCTTCCTCCCTCGTATAGTTCGAATTGAGGAAGACCAAGAGACATCTGATGTATTTCCAGCGCAAGTCTGTGTGCTTTCTCGTACACCTTAAGCTTCTGGTACCCAGATGTCTTTGCGTTCTTCATTACAGTTATCCGCTATCCGTTATCTGATCTTTTCTGATCCGGGCGACCTTCACACCTTCCGCAGTCACCAGTGGTGACCATCCAACATTGGTAATCGTCGTGTGTTTCGATGCAACTTGGTTCAAGGGAGAGGCAACCACTGCATAGATCGGTGAGCGCGTCAGGACCCTGACATCTCATCTGGCATGCGGGGCATACGTATATGCACCCACCACATAACCGGCATTGCTCTGAACGAGCATTAAACGGGGTGACGATCTTTTTCTTGTAACCTCGTTCTGTGAAGCCGATGGCGCCGGACTGCATCTGTTCCTTACACATCCGGACGCACAGTCCGCAGAGCACACAGTCATCATTACGCACCGGGAAACGTACCTTTGTTACATGATATTTTGACGCAAGATCCTGTATCGTCTTGGACTGCGGGCATATTGATACCAGCAATTCGATCATCATCTTGCGTGCGCTGATCACTTTCTTGGTATTGGTACGAACATTGAGGCCTTCCTCGACCGGATACGTGCAGGAACTGACGAGTTTGCTGCTTTCACCAGTACCGATCTCGACCAGGCACAGGCGGCAACCACCATATGGTTTCAGACCTTCGTTGTAGCATAGGGTGGGTATTTCAATGCCGTAGAACTTGCACGCCTCGAGCACGGTATACCCGTCGTCGATTTGCACCTCGAGTCCGTTCAAAACAAAACTGATCATGATTGCTCCTTTTCATCCTCGTCTTTTACTTCCAGATCGCATCTCAAGCACCTCCGCGCTTCCTTTATGGCGGTGCCTTTGCTAAATCCAAGATCCACTTCCACGAAATTCTTGCGGCGAGACGCAGGCTCTTTCTTCTTGGCTTCTTGCCGCGTGCTCTCCAGCGTTTCTGCGAGATTCAGCTTTACAGGTTCGACGTAGATTGTCGGTCGCGTTACGCTGTATTCAAACTTTACTTCCCTGTTTCTAATATATTGATCGATTGCCTCAGCCACTCGCTTGCCATCGGCCATTGCCTCGATGACGGAACTGGGGCCGCGTATCGCATCGCCACCTGCGAAGACACCGGGGATATTGGTAATGAGTGATTCTTTGTCAACGACGA
>JBFEPB010000240.1:0-3273 GCA_041550295.1 bacterium
AAAACATGAAAACCAATTAAGGGGGTATGATGAAATTAGCATTGAGATTGTTGATGATCGCAACGGCGGTCCTTGTCCTGCCAGTACTGACTAATGCGCAGTGCACCGGTACATGTGAGGGTGCGTGTTTGAAAAACGCGGCTGAGAAATTCGTCAAATCCGTGCCCGACAACAAAATGTATCTGATGTCGGCGGAAGAACTTGCAGCACTCGTCGATGCCGGCAACGATGATTATGTGATAATCGATGTCAGACCGCTCAAGCACTACGAAAACGGACATATCGAGGGTTCACTAAACATACCATTGCCCTTGCTTGTCGAGAAACTCGAAACGGCTCCAAAAAACAAGAAGATTGCAGTAGTGTGCAGTCTGGATACTAATTCCGCCTTTGCGGTTTCGGTCCTCAGGATGTATGAACGCGACGCGTGGGTAGTTGATGGTGGAATTTATGCCTGGAAGGGATTGGGGCGTTCGTTTACGAAATAACACACACATACTCCATAGAATGCGGCCGGATTCATGTGAAGCCGGCCGCATTTTCTTGCACGCATAACTTTTATTTAAGCAGAACGCACATTCTTGTTCGAGTCACTACGCCTGCACGCAAGCGATAGAAATAAATACCAGCCGGCAAATTCCTTCCGTCAAAGTTTACAGCGTGTATACCAGCCTCCATTTCATCGTCGACGAGCGTGACAACTTCCTGCCCGATAAGATTATAGACTGCCAGCCTTACGTGCATGGCATTCGGTAGGTTAAAGGGTATCGTGGTCATGCTGCTAAACGGATCAGGATTGTTCTGCAGCAGTACGACTTCTGTTGGCGAATTCGAGATATCGAATGTCGTTTCCTCAATACTGGTTCCACCGGTTGTTGTATGAATGATCGTTCCATCATAGCCTGCTGCCCAACCTTGATTCTGGTCAACAAAGAAAATCCCGTAAAGATAATTCGTTGTTCCGGTATTCTGCATCACCCAGGTACTACCGGCATCTGTTGTATGCAGAACTGTACCATGTGTATTGTCGCCACCTGAAATCCACCCTGTCAATGCATTAACGAACTGAACCTCGCTAAAATGATGCGTCGTACCAAGATACAACGAATCCCAACTTGAACCGCCGTTTATCGTCCTCACCGCTAATCCGCTGACACCGACTGCCCACGCCGTATCCGGGGTGACAGCGCTTACGCTCGAAAACTCACGTATCGTGCCTGAATTCTGTTGTATCCAGTTGCCTCCGCCGTCTGTCGTTCCGAAAATGGCTCCCGCCTCGCCGACCGCATAACCAATATTCGAATCGAGAAAATGAATACCGTGAAGCGGATATTCATCATTCTCGTAGAATTGTATATCCCAAGTACTTCCGCCGTTACTGGTGTAGAGAATGTAACGCGTTGGGTCAGGCCCAGGGAATCCCTCGGCCCTGCCGCCAGCAATCCAACCATGGTCATCATCAATAAAATAGATATCCCATAGAGCACCCGATACTGTGGAATTTTGGTCAACCCAGGTGGTACCTCCGTCCGTGGTATACCTTATTTTTCCGAAATTACCTACTGCCCACCCTTCCTGAGGGCTCACAAAATACACGGCATAGTAATTGACAGATGGCACTGGTTCGAGGTCAAACCAAATCTGCCCGCCGTCGGTTGTGCGTAAAATAGTATTGGTAATGCTGGCTATCCATCCATGCTGATTATCGGTAAAATGCACGTCAAGCAGCGGTTTGTTGGTCCCAGAGTTCTGCGCAAACCAGCCTTGGGCATATACCAGCACTGGCAGCACGATCGTTACAAAGAAACTGAATTTAGAAATCTTCACATCGACCTCCAGTCAATAGATGGCATCCTGCATGCCCCCTACCTATATATTAGACGAGAATCAACGTGATTTGTTTACAGGCGATGACTATCCTTGTCCCGACAGCGCTGAATTTCTACAATCCAAGAAATTTCATTGCCCCGCCACATAGGAAAATCGCGAGGCCTGCAGTGGCGTGTGCATATCTTTCAAATCTACGGAACGGCATTCTTGAGAGACCAAAATATGAGACAAGTACTGTACCCAGCATGGTCAGCACCGTGATGCTTCCGAACACACCTGCGACGATCGCAACGTCCAATATACTGCCTCTTGCCGCCGGATACATTATCAGAGGTATCAAGGGTTCGCAGGGCCCCAACACAAAAATAATGAAAAGAACCCATGGCGTGACATTGACTTTTTCTCCGGAAGTTTCATCCGTTTGCTCATGCTCGTGCGCGTGAACCTCTCCCTTGCTGTGCAGATGAACGTGACGATGCGGTTTGTTCTTGATTGCGCGGTGCACACCCCATACAAAGTAGGTAAAGCCGAAAATAATCACAAACCATGTGGCAATATCTCCCCTGATCGACTCTATACTTTCCAACCTGAATACCGCGATGCCCAGTGCAATGCCAGCGAATCCGAGGATGATCGAACTCAAAACATGGCCGATACCGCAGAGCAGCGTTATCATAGATGTTTTTAAGGCATTCCATCCACGCGCCTTCGAAAGCACGATAAAAGGCACATAATGGTCCGGGCCTAGTATAGTATGCACAAAGCCTAGGCTGGCAGCAGTGCCAACAAGCACGACTAATTCACTCGACATTTCGTCTCCTTTCGCCACGTGTTACTATTTTCAAAATCATGCTACTCGCATTATATGCAAGAAATGACTTCTGTCAAGAAGGTGGATTTCTAACGGACCAGTGTTACGCGGGTGCTCGTCGCAAACTCGCCCTGCATCAAGTTGATGATGTACACTCCAGACGCTACATTTCTTCCGTGAACATCCCTACCATCCCATACAATGTCGTGCACGCCAGGTACCAGGACACTATTGATCAGCGCTTGGACCATTCGACCGGCAGCATCGTATATGGCTAGGCGGATTCGTTCCGAACTTGATGTCGAAATTTGTATTGTGCATTGCTGACTGAACGGGTTTGGATGCACACGGCTGAGCCCGAATGCCGGTGGTCCGTCTCCCGCAAGACTCTGACCCAATATTTCCTGAAGGACTTGAATGAACTTGTGCATTTCATCTATCGTACCCGTAGAAACCCTTATATGCTGCGGCATTCCCCATCCAACGCGAACCTGAAATCCCCTTTGGGCGAGTTCCACAGCGACAGCAGTCGCGTTCGTACCCGTGTCAAACATCATGAAATTGGTCTCGGATGGAATGTAGTCAAGATTGAGTGCATTAAAACCATTGATAAGAATTTCTTTCGCCTGGTC
>JBFEPB010000241.1:0-3263 GCA_041550295.1 bacterium
CGCAGGCCAGAAATCGATATACCTACTTTTCTTCGAAGGCCCGTAAAGAGGGCTATGAGCAGATCTCCGCGATATTCAGTGAAACCGCAGAGAATGAAAAGGAGCATGCGAAGGTTTTCTTCAAGTATCTGGAGGGCGGTGAAGTTGAGATAACCGCTGGATATCCAGCCGGTGTCATTGGCGACACCAAGACTAATCTTGAGGAGGCTGCTGCTGGGGAAAACATGGAGTGGACCACACTTTATGCGAATTTTGGAAAAGTGGCACAGGAGGAAGGGTTTTCTGATGTCGCTCGTTCCTTTGAGCAGATTGCTGAGGTGGAAAAGTTCCACGAGGCTCGGTACAGGAAGCTTATCAGCAACATAGCAAGTGGGGAAGTGTTCAAGAAAAAGAAACCGGTGAAGTGGCACTGCCGGAATTGCGGCTATGTTTTTGAGGGCACAGAACCCCCCAATGAGTGTCCTGCCTGCAAGCACCCGAGGTCTTATTACGAAGTGCTGGCGGAGAACTTCTGATCAACGATGTTAACCAACCAATAAATATCAAAGCAATTCAAGGGGGATAACGTGAAACTGAATATGGGGTCGTGGGATCGTATAGTAAGAGTGCTGATCACTCTGTTAGTCGTGATCTTGCTCATTACCAACGTCCTGAAAGGAGCTCTGGCCGTCATACTTGGTATTATTGCGGTTATTTTCTTTGTAACCAGCGTGTTTGGCTTTTGCCCATTGTATGTAATCTTCGGCATCTCGACACGAAGGAAAACGTGAGCAAATAAGCGGTTTTAAATCTGCAGATCAATACATCCCTGATGAAGAATGCTCATCACACGATGTTCGTGTGCATGAGAAATAGGCAAGGATCTTCCCTCAGTTCCAAAACCTGAAACTTTTGACGGCTGTGGACGTATAACATAACGAGAAACAATCCAGCAGGCAATGGAAAGGGAGGTCAAGATGAACACACTTGCCACGCTGCTAATGATGGTCCAGGCATTTAGCCCGTCAATATCGGCTACGCCGAACGCTCTGATCGGTTTCTTTGGGACGACCGAGGAATTCCGTGAGACCTATAGAATTGCCCCAGGTACGGAGTTGCAGGTTGAGAACGTTAACGGAGATATAAAGATCAGCCAGTGGGCAGAGAATCAAGTCGCAGTGTATGCAAAGAAGAAGACGAATCATGGTGAGGAGGAGTTGTCCAAGGTCGATATCGAGGTTGTTGTCAATGGTGCGATGAGGATTAGAACAAAATATCTTGAGAAAGGCGTCCATGTGTCGGTGTCATATGTCATAAGGGTTCCGGATGAAGTAATTGTTCGCAAGGTCAATACTTCTAACGGCGAGATAGAGATTAACGGGACCAGGGGTGACGTAGAGGCGCTGACGTCAAATGGGGAAATCGACTTTAGCGATATTCGGGGAACGGTGAGCGCGAAAACATCCAATGGTGAGATAGAGATCAAAGGGACGACTGCTATTGTTGAGGCGATAACATCAAATGGTGAGATTCACGCCGAGATCCTTACTCTACCTGAAGAGGGTACGGAAATATCCACCAGCAATGGTTCGATTCACGTTTACATCGTTGATGACCTGAATGGAGATCTGATGGCGGCGACCTCAAGGGGCCGGGTGCAGATAGAGGATGTGTCGCTGCAATCAAGGGTCAAGGTTGCTTCCCGCTCCTCGAGTGTGTTTGTGGGCGAGATCGGTAATGGCGGCAGACCGCTAAACCTTAGTACGTCAAACGGGGAAATAAGTTTGCACAGGGTTTCAGAATGACTCTACGGTGTTTTGAATCGTTCAGAAAAACTAGTGTTTTCTGAGAATAAAACCGGTGTCATTTATATATAGATAAAAAGTATCGGACCCGGCGTATTGGAAAGCTCCGATACCATATGCCGTATCAACTCCCGGGATTTTCTCCGCATGCTTGAGGAGAAACTGCCAGAGTTCCTCTTCAGGATGTATCCGGTAGGTCGACTGGATATTCGGTTCGTCTCTTTCTGACCGACCGGAGAAACGTGTTATCCGGTAGTAAGGATTGGCGCCCAGCCATCGCAGAACCGTACTCCATCTCAGGAAATGGCCCTCGATCATCCACTGTTCACCTGTGACGCTGAAAAAGTGCATGCGGTTCTCCTTTTTATCGTAAAAGGTTACGTTGACGCCGTCATTGACAGGCGTGGCGTAAACCCAGCCGATTTTCTCCTCATGCGTGTAGCGGACAAATGTCCGCAGGAACAATGAGAAATATATGAAAGAAGCAGCAAGAGCAGAAAAGATCACAAAGAGTAATAAACTGTAGATAATCTTTTTTATTCGAGCCCTGCCCTTTATGATGTTCACAATGATGTTTATCAAAGTAATCAGGGCGACCGTGAGCAGAAGTAGACCGATAAGGCCGATCACTAGTATGAAGATATCCATTCAGATTTATTATAGGACATGCTCGTGCGAAGTCAAGATGGAGTCTGTGCTTTTTCAGTGTCGAGATTTAAGACTAAATTAGGTATCTTGACGCCGTGTGTCGATTTCGTATAATTATCAGGAAATTACCATTGGGATTCTTTTCAAGGGAGGTCCAGATGGATGAGATTCCAGAATTCGTACGGAATCGTATTGTGCTACATTTCAAAGACGGTAGCTTGTTAAAAGGCTATACACATGATTTTACTCCGCTGAGAGAAAAGTTCCATTTGATCGTTGATGAGGGGCCAGACAGGGGCAATGTGAATGAAGTTTGTTGCTCAGACTTGAAGGCGGTTTTCTTTGTTAAATCTTTCGAAGGCAATAGGGATTACATCGAGAAGAACAATTTCGGTGAAGTGGATGCGGTCGGACTAAGGGGCCTGAAGGTCAAGGTAGAATTCCCGGACGGTGAGGTGATCCGCGGCACCAGTTTCGGATACAGCAGGGGACGCAAAGGGTTCTTTGTAATTCCGGTCGACCCGACCAGCAATAACGAACGCATCTATGTGATCACTAACAGGCTTCGAGACGTGCGCGTGGGCGCCGCAGCTGAAACATAGGCGACGTCAGATAACGCGTAGCTTCATATCTGTGTCGGACGTAAGCTCCCAGCAGTAACCTGACTGCCAAAACACTTGACAATTCAATTCTAAAGTCTATTATCACAACATGAGAATTTCGCGGATGATTGTTTTTGTTTGGTTTTTCTGCCTCTTTTCGGTTGCGTGGGCAGCAGAATTTGAGGAACTAGCAACAGTGATCATGGAGGAGATATGGAGTTTTCACCCG
>JBFEPB010000242.1:0-3256 GCA_041550295.1 bacterium
CCTCATAAAGCAACGCGGTTTCCTTCGCTTCTTTCTTGACCTTCTTGTTGAGCATTATGTTCTCAACAAGTATTGCTCCCTGATTGGCAAACAACGTCAGCCTGTCGATGTTTGTTTTTTTGAAGAATTCTTTTTTGCCGCTATATAGATAGACTATGCCAACGATCTTTCCACGCGACAGGAGCGGAATGCCCGATGCCGATGCTTGTTCTTTTTCTGCTACCAACCCATTGGCTTTGAAGTAATCACTTGTATCTGCTACTGTCATGGGCTTTCTCTTTTTCAGGATTTTATCAGAAAGCCACTCTTCAAGCTGTGAAGGTGACGTGTATCTCTTCATTTGGGATGAGCCCTTTTGGTATTCGAAGGCACCAACCGCCGTATTGTTATCCTCGTCGATCAGTATCAATCTGACAGAACTCGCCATTGAGATGTTCGCGATATTCTTCAGCAGGCTTTGTATCACATCCTCTGTTGCACGAGATGATGCTGTCAGTTCCCCGATCTCACGTACCCCCTTGAGTAGCTTCTTCTTTTCGTGTACTTCAGTGCTGGTGCGGATATGGACAATAGCCAGTGCGGCCATTTTCACGAAAAGATTCGCCGCCTCCTTCATAGCGGGTTTCGCAACCGGAGGCGAATAGTGAACGTTTATCGCGCCGAGGATGCGGCCATCGATGATCATGGGGAAGGAGGCTATGGACGCAGCACGTTTTTTCGCACCACGTTGACGTCTTTTCTTGCCGCCCCTTTTGGGTATTCTCTCAGCATTAAGTATGAACTGCAATTTCCTTTTTTTGCAGGCATTTTTGGCGATCCGTGTGTCCTCGCTGGATGGACCGTGATCGGCTTTTGGCAGGTTATGGACGCTCACGGGCAGCAACGTATCTGAGCCGTCTTCGTAGATGAATAAGATGGACGCGTTTGCCTTCAACAGCGTGCAGATGCTCTTGGTTATTGCATTATAGACGTATTTCGGCTTTTTTCTTTCGAACAGATTTCTTGTGGATTTGAGTATCCCCCCATCTACAGACGTTCCATACATCAATACATTATAACTACATAGTTGTGAGTGTCAAGATGACGCTTTTCAACAGATTCCGGCCTTGGAACGCTCTAAGATTGTTCTCTTTTCCAGAAAAAATGACTGCGGGCCAGTAATATGGTGATAAGGATCAGGCACAGGATCGGTAGTGCATCTCCTGTCTTCCTGTAGGGCGTCGGAACCGGGTCAATGCCCACTGCTCTAACGATCTTCTCCTGCACGAACAACGGCTTTTCTGTAACGACGCGACCATATTGGTCAACGATCATGGATATTCCGGTGTTCGCGCTTCTCAGTAATACCACACCATTTTCGACGCTTCGCAGGATCGCCATGTTGTTATGCTGCTGGGCACCAGATATCTTGCCGAACCATCCGTCATTGGTGATGTTCACGAGTACCTCGGCGCCCTCATTGACAGCATGCCTGGACAGCCCGGGGAAAATGGATTCAAAACAGATGAGACATGAGAATTTGAATTCTGGTATTTCGAATACGGTCATGTGCGTACCAGGCGTGTAGTCGCCCTCGCCGAAATCAACGCTTCGCAATATAGGCATATAACTATCAAACGGTATGTGCTCGCCGAAAGGTACGAGATGTATTTTTCGGTAATCCTGTTCAATGCCATGCTGAGGTTCGATCAGCACTGCACCGTTGAAAATATCGCGTGCGGCAGGTTCATATATTGCGGTCCCGGTCAGGATGGGTGTACCCAGATGGTCTACAAGGTACCTTACAAGGTCTTGGTATTTACCGGGTGATTTCAGAAAAACCGGGGTCGCAGTTTCCGGCCAGATGATGAGATCCAGGGAATCACCGATAGTTTCTATGGCGTTGTGCGCGCACTGTACTGATAGGTCGATTAAACGGTTGAAGGTTTCGTACCGCAGTTCCCTGCTGAACTTCAAATTGGGATCGATGTTGGGTTGTACAATACCTATGCGCGCGATATGCTTCTGGTTAGCATGCGGGCGTACGACTCCGTAAATAACAGGGACGATGAAAATAATAAATGCGACCAGTAGATCCTGTAGTCGTTTTTTCTTGAGTGCTTTGAAGATCGCCACGTTGAGAAGGACAAGCCAGAATGATATGCCGAACACGCCGTAGATCGCGGCCTGCTGGATGAAAAGCGGGTAGCGGGCCTGTGAATAGCCCAGCGTCAGCCAGGGAAAACCTAATTCGCCGATACTCCTCACGTACTCCAAACCGACAATGACGAATGGCAGCGACCACAGGTTGATCCTCCGAGCAGTGAGTACGGCAACCCCAAAATAGACACCGATGTACAGGAATAGCAGCATCAGCCCACCGATGATCAACAATTTGATATTCGCTTCGATCTGGAGGAATACTATCCAGAAGAGGGTAAACATCGAGAAGAGGAAGCCGAAAAATACGCCAGAGCAGAAAGCCTGATTGGGTTTTGTTTTCTCAACTGCGTAAAGCAGGGGTACCATGCCGAACCAGGCGAGAAAGTGGAGTCGAAACGGGTGAAACGAAAGGGATGTTAGTAGCGCGGCAGTAGCGAGGAGAACAAGATTATGTTTTTTTATCGTGGTGATCATACTAAAGCGAGAACCATTACAATCTGACTAACTGTTCCTTTCTTGCTGAAGAATAGAATGCATCTGTTATCTCGGCGATCATAAGACCATCATCGCTGCTCAGTACTGGCTCTGCTCTGTTGTTCAGGTAGTCCAGTAACAAATCGCTCTGCATTTGGTATGAGGTTTTGTATATATTCTTCTGCGCGATCGTTGGTGTGACGTTGAATAGTCCTCCATGCAGTTCTTTTTGGATTTTCAATGGATTGAGCAATGCCGCACCTTTATTGCCGAACACATTGCAGTACAGGAAATCTTTTTCGAAGAGTAGGGACCAACCGACTTCGATTGTCAGCAGCGCGCCATCGGTGAAATTAATAATGCACATTGCTGTGTCCTCCACTTCGGCTTCGACCTCTTTCTTATGAATAGATGCGAATACGCTCTTTACTCTTTTGTTCGACAGCAGAAAAAGGGCGATATCAAGAAGATGTACGCCGAGGTTCAGAAAAGCACCGCCGCTTCTTGATAGGCCCTCCATGCGTCCCGGACTCAATATCCACTCGCTTGTACCGATCAGCCAGCCGCTTTTTGCATAATATATCTCGCCCAGTTCACCCTCGCTGATGAATTTCTTCAGTATCTGCACGTCAGGTCGCAG
>JBFEPB010000243.1:0-3254 GCA_041550295.1 bacterium
GGTAAGCCAAAGTCTGATCTCAACGCTCGACTTTGACCAACTTCTGCAAAACATCCTGCAACGGTTGAAAGAGACCTTCAATTTCCTCAACGTATCCGTCCTCTTAATCGACGAAGAGAAGCAAGCGCTTTATACGCACGCGAGTCTAGTCTATTCAGCAGAGGACAGGGAACTGCGGATGCGCATAGGTGAAGATGGAATCACTGGCCATGTCGGAAAAACAAGACGTATGTACTATTGTCCTGACGTTACAAAAGATAGCCATTACGTTGCAGGGATCGAGAACACGAGAAGCGAAGTGTGCTTCCCGTTGCTTATCGGTGAACGCCTGATAGGTGTCCTCGATGTCGAGAGTTCAGAGCTTGACGGCTTCTCCCAGGATGTAATACTTCTGCTCTCCAGTTTGAGCGCGCAGATCGCAATTGCCATCGACAACGCCCGGCTCTACGCCGAAACGAAGAAATTATCGCTGACCGATCCGCTAACAGCGTTGTCAAACCGCCGCAGTTTCGACATCTTTGTTGATGCCGAGATACGTCGTGCTGAGCGATACCGCCGTACCTTTGTCGTGATGATGATCGACTTTGACAATTTCAAAAATTACAATGACAAATACGGACACATGGCCGGTGACATCGTTCTCCAAAAACTGAGCAAGATAATGAAAGAAATCATCCGGGATGTCGATTTTCTATGCCGGTACGGCGGCGACGAATTTGTGGCGATATTCCCGGAAACCGATGCCTCGTTTGCCCTCGATGTTGCCGAAAGGATGCGTAAGAAAATCGCCGCACAGAGGATACAGCCAAAAATAACGCTCAGCATAGGCATCGCTTCATTCCCTCACGACGCGCGGGACAAATCACGGCTCATCGACCTTGCCGACCAAGCCTGTTACGAAGCAAAACAGCGCGGTGGTAACCGCGTGATTTTCACCTTCAAACCAAAAGAAAACAGATAACTGCCTAATGTAGAGTGCGCTCGATCACGTCGATTATCTGAGCGACTTCTCTTTCGCTATTATAAAAATGCGGTGAAAAGCGAAGGTACTGGTTCCGCATTGACACGATAATCCGGGCATCGGTCAGAGAGCGATACAGGCCCTCTACCCCATGCCTGGGTCGTGCCGTAAGTATGCCGGATTGTGTCCCTGTACGCGGCGTCAAGATCTCAAAACCAGAATCATTCAGGTATTGATCGAGCATTGTATTGAGTTTTCTAATCCGGCCCTGGACATTAGTCAAACCGTATTGAAGTAAAATGTCAATGTTCTTAGATAAGGCTCTAATTCCAATGACATTTCGCGTACCGCTCTCGTATTTTCTTGCATCCTGATAGAGCGGTGGGCAACGGGTAAAATCGTCAAATCCAGTCCATTCAGCGCCAAGCCAACCAGTATGCTGGTCGCCCAACTTATCCAGATTTCGTTTGTTCACGTATAAGAAACCTGTGCCACTCGGTCCAAAAAGCCATTTTGCAGCGCCACACGCAAGGAAATCGACCCCGCTCTCGGCCACATCGAAATCCAGTGCTCCGATCCCCTGTATGCCATCCACAATCAGATGGATACCCTTTTCCCTGGTAAATGCAGCTAACTTCTTCAGTTCAATGGTCTCACCGCTCAGAAATTGAACATAGTCGACAACAACCGCCTTTACTCTTCTTTCCAGGTTAGCGTTTGTCACGGCAACTGGATCCTTACCTGCAAACGATACGTATTTCTTCTTGACATGCGGCAAGTTGTTGTCAACCGCATATCTCACCGCTGGAAAAACCTCATCCATTACGATGATCGTATCGTTATCAGCAAGCGGCAGGTTGACCAGAGCAATGTAAATACCTTCAGAAGTATTGTGCGTAAAAGCAATCTCCTCAGGTGATGCATTGATGAAACGCGCCACATTGGCACGTGCGTCTCTGATCAGTGAAAAATAATCGTCGGGGAAGAACTCTGCCTGGCGAGAGTAGACATCGAGGCACTCTTCGACAACTCTTCTCGCCGGTAAAGACATTGGACCGGTTGCCGCGTGATTAAAATATACGCATTCTTCCGTGATCGGAAAAAGCCTGCGGAATTCAGTGATATCCTGCGAATGTCCTTCAATCATTTCCGGCATGGGGCTCAATCATCTTCATACCCGGCGCGGATTAGATCACGCGGTATTTCATCATAGAAAGGCGACAGTTCAGTATAACTCGGCCCAGCACGGAAGATATCCCGCTGCCGAGCGTATGTCATGTACAGTTGTTTGCGTGCTCGCGTAATACCCACATAGAGAAGCCTTCTTTCCTCTTCATATTGCCTGGGATCCTGCTGCGATTTGTAATGCGGCATCAAACCGTCTTCGAAGCCGGTAATAAAAACCACGTCGAACTCTAACCCCTTTGCATTGTGCAATGTCATCAGATTCACCCGCTCAGTCGATTCATCCCAATCATCAATGTCACTGCGCAGTGAGACTTCCTCGAGGTAATCATTGAGCGTTCCGTCGGGCCGCTCTCTAGTATAATCCTTCATGGATATCAGTAATTCTTCAACGTTCTTGCGCCTTATGTAGTCACGTTCAGTCTTATCCTGGCTCAGACTATCCAGATAGCCGCTATCCTTGACCACCCGTAAAGCGAGCTCGTAAATATCCATCTTCTGTGATTCAACTTTTAACCGGTCGATCATTTTCTTGAATTCTTTTATTCTTTTGCGTGTAGCGGCACTGATCTTCTTGACATTGTCGATTTCAGACAGTACCTGATATGAACTCATCCCGTGCTCTTTGCTGTATGATGTTATCTTCTCCATGGTTTCGTGGCCGATCTTGCGTGACGGTACATTTATGATCCTTTTCAGACTCACCCCGTCCTGCAAGTTATTGATCACCCGCAAATAGGAAAGCACATTCTTTATCTCAGCCCGTTCATAAAAACGCAACGAGCCGACGACCTCATAAGGAATACGATAGGTAACGAAACATTCTTCGAACAGGCGCGATTGATAATTGACCCGGTAGAATATGGCGATCTGACCGAGATCTGTACCGCTCAGCCTCAGCTCAATGATCTTACGGGCCACAAAGGCCGCCTCGGTGTAAGAGTCATCCGCATCGAAAATTGTGATCCTCTCCCCCGGGTCGTTTTCACACCATAAGGTCTTCGATTTGCGGAATTCGTTGTTACTCACTACCGCTGATGCGGCTTTGAGTATCCGTTTTGTCGAACGGTAGTTCTGCTGTAGTTTGATCACCGTGGTATCTGGGAAA
>JBFEPB010000244.1:0-3240 GCA_041550295.1 bacterium
CCTCGAGGCGTGAAGGAAAGAATATCGCGAACTGAAAGATGTGGGTTAACTCATGCACCAGAACGTGCCGGAAATCTTCATAATCTCCATTAAAAGGCACGACCATCCGGTTCTTCAATATTTCGGAAAACCCACCGGTTGCCTCATCGATCAGTTCAAGCATGATATTGGTTTGTGAGAAATCGTTTGGTGAATTGTAGATCACTGCCGGTATTTTGAAATCGACTTCCATACCCAAATCCTCACTCAGCATTGAATAACCATCCTCGAGGACTACTTCGGCGAACGCTGCCAATTCATCGCATCCCTGATAGAAATGGATGTTGAAATGTTCTGTCTCGAGAACCCGGAAATCGAAGTCCTTGTACTGGATCTTGTTCTGGCCAAAATACTGCGTAAAGATCAGTAATCCAAATATCATAATGCTATTCATAGAATTATTATACTCACCCCCTGATATGTGTCAACGGTCGTTGACTGAATATTTCGATTCGGTATAATTGTAAGGAAATGCACATATTCATAAGTGACGCGCATATCAGGAGTGACAAGAGTGAACGTTGCCGCAAGCTGATAAGATTCCTCGATGAAATACGCCCCCGGCTCTCAGATCTCTACATCGTCGGCGACCTGTTCGAGATATGGTTTGAATACAAACTCGTATTCCCTAAAGACTATTTCCGCCTCCTGGCCACGCTACACAGGATACTAACAGAGGGTAAGCGGGTTCACTACGTGCTTGGAAATCACGAAGTGGCAATAGGCAATTTTTTGGAGGATTTTGGTTTCAAGGTCTATACAGGCCCAAGCATATTCAATATCGACGGTAGGCGTGTGCTTCTTGCTCACGGCAATTCAATTGACAAACGCCTCTGGACATCATTCTGGGAGAGTCTTCTGACCTCGAGGTTGAATCATACGCTCTTTCGTCTACTCCACCCGGATATTGGCATCGCACTTGCCCAATGTATTGCCCGGTTTTCCAGAAAACAGCAGCCGAGCAGGAAGCTCATGCGCATGCTCGAGAACTACGCCGTGCGCTGTCTGCGCGAAGTCGACATCGTTATTCTGGCCCATTCACACTACCCGGTTATGAAAAAGCTACACAAGAGTAAATACTACATCAATGCTGGTGATTGGGTCAAGAACTTCTCTTATGTAATGATCGAGAAGGGTAGGGTATCACTCAGGTACTACCGATGACCGACGGTATAATGAATACCTACGATTCCCGCAGTGATCGGGCAATGATGATGCGATCGCGCCCCTGTTCTTTGGCCAGATAGAGAGCTCGATCCGCCTTCTCGATCAAGCCAACCCTGGTACTTGCATCATGGGGATAGTGGGCAATACCAACGCTTACCGTGAATTTAATCCTTGCTCGGTCGAAATTAACCTCTGATTTTAGCAATTGATCCTTCATGCGGACGGCTTTGTCCATCGCTTTTTTCAAAGAACACCCGGGCATTATTATCGCAAATTCCTCGCCGCCATAGCGCGCCGCAATACCGACCTGCGATATTATCCGCGCCAAGAACTTCAATACCTGATCCCCGGCCTGATGACCGTACGTATCGTTGATCTTCTTGAAATGATCGATATCAATCAGCACCAATACCAATTCATCGACCTGTTGGATCTGTGCCTCAAGAATTTCCTGGAAGTGACGGTGATTATAGAGGTCAGTAAGTCCATCACGAATCGAGAGCTCTTTGACTTTACCGTAGAGGGTAGCCCGCTGCCAGGCAAGTGACAGCTGGTAAGAGAGGATATTCAGTATCCGCACATCATCCTCGTTGAATTTCCTGCGCTGATGATCTTCGAGCCAGATCACACCAAGCAGTTCGTCGTCTTGCTGAATTGGCACTCCCACAAAAGAAGCGTTTGGTGTCTTAACGTCTTTCCTAAAGACGACAAGATTGCCTTTGTTCAGATCGTCTTTTATGATCGAGTTTCGGTGGCGAGCAACAAACCCAACAAGCCCGTCGTTCAACGAGAATCTGGTGTTCTCCCTAATATACGTTGAAACAAGAACTTCGCCACTACTATTGACCTCATCTACACTGGCGATTGAAACATCATCACACGGCATGAAATGTCTGAAGGCATCAATTGTGTTCACGAGTATCTCCTGCAGGTCCAGCCTCTTATGAAGTTTCTCGGCTAGTTCGGCGATCGAAGAGAGATGCTGGACATCATACCTTGATTTCTCGTAAAGCCTGAGCATTGCCAAAAGGAAACCTGCCATGTTTGCCCCTTCATCAAACACTATTTTTTCTCTTTCACTGAAAGGACCAGATTTCCTGTCGATGGTAAGGACACCGACGACCTTTTCGATCAACAGGATCGGCGCGATCATGACCGACTTGACCTGCACCGCGCCACGATAATAACCGAGCTGATCAGACGGCTGCAGATATTCTTTTATCAGAATCGACTTGCGCTCGGTCATTACCTGTCGGTACAATCCTGATTCGATCTGTATAACCGACTCGGGAACGAACAATTCTGAATGCGAAAAACCCTGCACAAGGACCAGTCCCTCATCGTTGCACGCAAAGATAGCGGTCGTGTGCGCATCAAAGACATTGTGCAGGAATTTCACAAAGTAAAGGAGTGGCCTCTCTATCCCCTTGTGCCGGTCGATCTCGCCGATCGAGGTATGTATTTTGTCTGATTCGTACGTCGCAGGGGCAAAGAACTTCTCCCTTGTCTCATACCTTGAGAGCAGGCGCGCCATGCGGCCCTGATGGCCCTGTATGCTGTCAATAACATAACCGATGATCAGCGCTACAAAGAGAAGAAGGACAACGGGCAAGACCATGAAGTCGCGGGCGATCAGTCCCGACGATATTTCAATAACGATGATCGCCAGACATACGATCCAGTAATTGCGGATGCTATCCTTGAAGCCGACAAGGAGAAAAGTAAGGAAATAGACAAAGAAAAGTGGAGAGTGGAAACCACCTGACAATTGTACCGCCGCATTGGCTAAAAAGCCGCTAATGACAGTATGTACTAATATCATTTTTCTCAGTGAAATATAGAAAATGTAGTAAGCAGCAACCGCAACCAGAAACACGTAGGTATAGGGCGTGCCCAGATCTTGATTCAAAACGCCTATTCCGCTGACCACGGCATATGCTATTGCTATGACAAGGACGATTTTTATTCCCATTCTATCGTCGCCGGTGGTTTGGATGTTATGTCTAGAACGACCCGATTAATTCCGTTAACCTC
>JBFEPB010000245.1:0-3227 GCA_041550295.1 bacterium
AATGTAGTGTCTGCCTGTAACGGCCGCGAAGGCTTAGAAAAAGCGAAACGGGAAAAACCCGACCTTATACTTTTAGATGTTTTAATGCCTGAGATGAACGGCTACCAGGCTTTGGAAACGGCGCTAACTCAAATGACCCCGGAGCAGATAATAAAGGAAGTGACAAACTCCGGGCTGAGGGGTCGCGGCGGCGCAGGTTTTCCGACCGGAAAGAAATGGCAGTTCTGCCGAAATGAGCCAGGCAGAACAAAGTACATAATCTGTAACGGTGATGAGGGTGATCCCGGTGCGTTCATGGATCGAAGTGTGCTCGAAGCCGACCCCCATTCGGTGATTGAGGGCCTGGTCATTGGCGCCAGAGCCATCGGCGCGCACAAAGGATTTGTCTACGTGCGCAGCGAATATCCTCTTGCCGTAAAACGCCTGAAGGTAGCTCTCCAACAAGCCCGGGAATATGGCTTGCTTGGCGAAGATATCCTTAGCACCGGTTTTGACTTTGACCTTGAGGTAGTCCAGGGCGCGGGTGCCTTTGTATGCGGTGAGGAAACGGCTTTGATCGCTTCGATCGAAGGCCGGGTTGGCAGACCAAGACAGCGTCCTCCCTATCCTTCGGAAAAGGGTCTGTGGGGAAGGCCAACGAATATAAACAATGTGGAAACATGGGCAAACGTGCCAATGATCATACAGCGCGGCGCAAAATGGTTCGCATCGATCGGCACGAAGACCAGTAAGGGTACAAAGATATTTTCACTGGTCGGTAAGATCAACAACACCGGCCTCGTGGAGGTGCCGATGGGGATCTCGATGCGTGAGATCATCTACGACATCGGCGGCGGTATCCCCCAGGGAAAAGAATTCAAGGCGGTCCAAACCGGCGGTCCGTCAGGCGGCTGTATACCAAAGAGCATGCTCGATCTACCAATTGACTACGAAAGCCTGACCGAGGCTGGCTCAATGATGGGTTCGGGTGGCATGATCGTAATGGATACAGAAACCTGCATGGTCGATGTTGCCCGCTATTTCATCAATTTTACGCAGGAAGAGTCATGCGGGAAATGCCCACCATGTCGCATGGGAACAAAACACATGGTCTATATCCTCGATCGCATCACCAGCGGTGAAGCGAAACAAAGCGACATCGAACTCCTCCAGGACATTGCCGAGAACGTCAAATTGTCTTCACTCTGCGGGCTCGGTCAGACCGCGCCCAATCCTGTGCTGACGACGCTGAAGTACTTCCATGACGAATATGAGGCGCATATCAAAGAGAGACGTTGCCCGGCACTTGTCTGCAAGAACCTTATTTCTTATGTCATCGATCCCCAACTCTGCAGCGGCTGCACGGTCTGCGCGAAGAATTGTCCGACCGGCGCGATTAGGGGTGAAGCGAGAAAAGTACACCAGATCGATCAGAAGAAGTGCACGAAATGCGGAATATGCATATCAGTATGTCCCCCAAAATTCAACGCGGTAAGTAAAGTATCGCCGGTGTTAGAATGACGAATCTGATCATCAACGGCAAGAAAATGAAAGCGCGGAAAGGTGAAACCGTGCTGCAGGTCGCGCAGCGGGCCGGTATCAGGATACCAACCCTTTGTCATCACAGTGAACTAACGCCTTACGGTGGATGCCGCCTGTGTATCGTTGAAATAAAGGGAAGGGATATCCCACTGACCGCCTGCACGCTGATCCCCGAAGACGGTATGGTGATCAATACCGACACGCCGCGCCTGCGCAAACTACGCCGGTTCACCATGCAGCTTATCCTGTCCGAGCACCCCAACGCATGTCTTATCTGCGATAATGAAAAAGACTGCGCGAATTTTCAAGAATGCATAAAGAAATCGGCGGTCACCTTCGGGTGCAAATCATGTCCGCAGAATGAAAACTGCGAGCTTCAGGATCTGGTTCGAGAACTCGGGATAAAAGATATACCGTTCGATTTCCGATATAGAAATCTCGATGTCCAACGTAATGATCCGTTCTTTGACCGTGATTACAACCTATGCATTCTGTGCGGCAGGTGTATACGGGTCTGTCAGGAGATCAGACAGGCACATACCCTGGAATTCCATCACCGCGGGCCAGATACTATGGTTGGTACTGCATTCGATCTCCCGCATCTGGAATCTGGCTGCCAGTTCTGCGGTGCGTGTGTTGATTTCTGCCCGACCGGCGCACTGCGCGATCGGTTTAGCCGTTACGACAAGCCAGCCGACAAAGTAGTGAAGACAACATGTCTGCTGTGCAGCATTGGTTGTCAGATCGACCTTAACGTATCCGAAGAAAAAATCACCTGCACGGCGCCGCACAGGGACCAGATCTGCGTACGTGGACGATTTGCGGTCGCCCCGCTCGTCAATCATCCGAAGCGCGTGACCAAATCACTAATGAAAAAAGGCAATGCCGTGATCGAAATTGAATGGGATGAATCACTCAGTTACACGGCGGAAAAACTAAAAGAACACAAAGGTCGCATCGGCATTCTCCTCACACCGCAGCTCACCAACGAATCGATCGCGAAGATCTACTCGTTTGCCGATTCTCTCGGAGCAAAGATCGGGGTTCCCATGTATTCTGACGCTATGCCCAAGCCTCTGAAAATGGACAAGATGACGAATGACGCCGCTTTTGTCATTGTGAATACGGATATGATCGCCGACTATTCGGTGCTGCTTCTGAAACTCCGTAAGAAATTCGGGCAAAAGGCAGTGTTTGTCGTGATCGATGCCGTCGCAGGGATTCCAAACCGCTTTGCCGATGCTGTACTAAATCCTGTACCGGGGACCGAGCGTGACGTACTACAGGCGCTGACAAGCGCCAGGAATCCAAAAGGCAAAACGGGTTTGACCGCAGCGCAGATCGAAGCTGCAAGACATCTGCTTAAAGGCAGAAAGGTTTTCGTGCTCCATGATCCACTGAGTACATCATCGCGCTGGATCACGAAGCCGGCAAGCGCGATTCCCCTGAGTGGTCAAGGCAATATGTTGAAGATTGCGAACATGGGATTTGACGGCACATATGAGCAAATCCTGGCTGAAAAGAATATCGATTGTTTATACATCATCGGCGCCGCACCGAAGATCAACAAGAAATACAAAACAGTGATCGTTCAGGACTGTTTCCTGCCTGATTGTGACTTTGATGTGTTCCTTCCAGCCGCCACCTTTGCCGAAACAAATGGCAGCATATATGATATCGAAGGGACATTGAGAAAACTGCGGCGT
>JBFEPB010000246.1:0-3223 GCA_041550295.1 bacterium
AATCAACAATGGAGAATTCACCGCGATCGCCGGTCCATCAGGTTCGGGAAAAACCACATTACTCAATATCATCGGCTGTCTCGATGTTCCAACCAAAGGCAAGATCCTCATAGATGGTACAAATGTCAATGAACTCGGGTCCAAAGAGAAAGCGAGTTTAAGAAAGGATCAGATCGGTTTTGTATTTCAGACCTTTAATCTAATACCCGTTCTCACTGCCTATGAAAATGTGGAGATCCCTCTAATCCTGCTGGATGTCGGACAGGCAAAAAGAAAAGAGAAGATCGTAGCACTTCTTGAAGAAGTCGGCCTTGGCGAATATGTTGATCGTCGTCCGAATGAAATGAGCGGTGGTCAACAACAAAGAGTGGCCATCGCACGCGCATTAGTGAAAGACCCGAGTATGGTACTTGCCGACGAGCCTACCGCGAATCTTGACTCGACGACGGCAAAAGAAATACTTGCTCTCATGCAGGAACTGAACGGCAAACACGGAACAACTTTCATATTCTCCACCCACGATCAATTGGTTATGGATTATTCGCGTAGAACGGTCAGTCTGAGGGATGGTAGAATAGTAGATGATAAGACAAAATCGAGAGGTCCGGGATGAAACTTGTGAATATTGCCTGGCGTAATGTTTTCCGGCATACGCGAAGAACAATAATAACAGCGGCGGCGATATCAGTGGGACTTTCTTCGATGATCTTCATGAATACGATGATGAACGGCGCCGACAAAATGGCTTCACGCAATATCATCGATTTCGAAACCAGCCATATCGAGATATTCGCGACAGGTTATTACCGCGAGGAGGGTGTATTCCCGCTCGATACTATTCTTGAAAAGCCGGTATCAGTTGCGGACAAGATCAAGGAGGTTCCAGGTATCAAAGGATTAACGCCTCGTGTCAAATTTCAGGCAAGTATAAGTAATGGTGTCGACGAACTTCCTGTTTTGGGAATGGGCGTGGATCTTGAGAATGAAAACCGTATTTTCCGAATTGATGAATCTGTTGTTGCGGGTAATTACCTGGAACGTGAAGGTGATGTTCTCATCGGTGAAAACCTGGCCTCGGATATGGACCTGGAGGTCGGTTCATATTTGACTATCATCACAAAAGATAAAAACGGCACCTACAATGCTTACGACCTCATGGTCTCGGGCATAATTAACACTGGTCATCCGCTATTCGACCGTAACATGGCCATAATCCCAATAACGCAGGCCCAGGACCTGCTGGCACTCGGCACAGGCGTAACCGAATTATGCATACGAGCAAGCAATGAGAACGAACTGAAACCGCTAAAAGAAAGAATGTCCCAAGCATTAGGAAGTGATTACGAAGTACTGACCTGGAAAGAGATGAACGCGGCAATATTCGAGATTTCAGGGTTCAAACGAGCCGGACAATTCATGATCGCCTTAGTTGTCGTGATAATCGCTGCTGTCGGTATTGTGAACACCATGCTGATGGCGGTAATGGAACGTATCCCGGAAATAGGCACACTCAAGGCAATGGGCTTCAGTAATACGGGTATCGTCAAGATGTTCATCTATGAAGGCGGAATCATAGGCATTTTTGGAAGTCTACTCGGGTGTGTACTCGGTCTCCTGATATCATTATACCTTGTTCATGTCGGTCTTGACTTCTCAAGTGTTTTCGAGAACATGGATATTGTATACCCCATGAAATTCATCATAAAAGGTGAAATCGACTACGTGAACCTGCTCTACGTATTCCTATTCGGGGTATTCGTCTCGATCCTCGTCACCTTGTGGCCTGTACGGAGGGCTACACAGCTCGAAGCCGTTGATGCTCTGAGGCATGCCTGATGAATCTGCTGAGACTGGCATACCGTAACTTCTTCCGGAATACCAGGCGAAGCCTGATATCCGGGCTCAGCGTCGCCCTTGCCATAACCGCTATAATTTTCGCCAGGAGTTATATCGGGGGTATATTTCAGAATATGACCGGCAACGTAGTAAAGCTGGTCTCGGGACACATCACCATAAAAACCAAAGAATACGAACGACGTGAACGATTGATCCCGCTATCTGAATCCTTTGCGCTCTCAAAAGAATTCTATGACGCGCTGCCCGACAAAGAAATCCAGTTGGCTTCGCCAAGAATAAAATTCGGTGTCCTGCTGGGAGAAGAGGAATTGAGTATACCCGCGCTCGGCTATGCTATCGATCCGGAGAGAGAACGTAAGATAGCCGGCCTCCAGAAAAGATTGATCGATGGTGAGTATCTGAGAAGCGGACAACGCGAGGCCATCCTAGGAAAAGGACTGGCAGAGAGACTCGGCATGACGGTTGGTGATACGCTCACCGTAATCACACGGACAGCATATGACTCGCCGACCGGTTTGAATTTTGCAATAAAAGGAATATACCAGACTGGCATCGGGGGCATGGACCGGAATATATTCTATATTCCGTTTGATGTAGGCCAGGCAATGCTTGACCTCGAAGGTAGAACCACGGAGCTCGTTATCCTCCTGAATAATCCCCAAAAAGCCGTTGAAATTGCACGCTCAATCACATTGGGTGACGATTATGCCGTCACTTCTTATATGCAAAATGCGGTACTACGGTGGGTGAATCTTGCAGAGGCAATCTATTCTTTCTTCTATGTAATCATCCTGCTCGTTGCGTGTTCAGCAATTGCGAATACGATGCTAATGATCGTATTTGAACGTACCAAAGAGATAGGCATGATGAAGGCTCTTGGTCTTAATAATATATCGATCGTTGGCCTCCTTACCATAGAAGCTGCTATTATCGGCGTTGTTGGTAGTTTCTTCGGCACCATCGGCGGCACGGCATTCAGTTACTGGCTGAAGTATGAAGGAATAGACATATCCATGGTTTCTTCTACCGCATCAGCCGATATGCCCTTCGGACCCATCATCTACCTCGCGCCTACCCCATTCATAATTGCTACTGCATTTCTACTCGGTCTGTTAGTGACTATAATCGTAGCCCTGCTACCGATAAGCAGGATCACAAGAATAAATCCTGCAAAGGCATTGAAAACAATATGAAGATAATCAACACACTTGTAATATCAATACTTGCCGTCATGGCTACATCTTACGCACAGAGCGCAACAGAAATACTGGAGAAAGTAGACGACAACACGGTCGTGACATCATGGAATTACAGTGCTAAAATGATAATCAGCCTCGGCGGCACAATACGCGAAAAAGAATTCATC
>JBFEPB010000247.1:0-3212 GCA_041550295.1 bacterium
CGCCTGCGGGTGAAGGCAAAGAAGGTGCAAGCGTCTTGAAAATGCAGATCGATTATGGTAACGGCAAAATCGAAGAACATGCTGCCAAGTATGGTGAGATCAAACTCATTCCATTAGGCGAAAAAGAAGAAGCCAAAGTGACCCTGCATCCTGAAAAGAATTTCGACATCGGTGATGGGCGAGGCAAAGAACTCCATACGACAATAAAAGGCGGAATAGTCGGAGTTTTCCTGGATTGTCGCGGACGTCCTTTCAGATTGCCAGACGACAAGCGCAAGCGTATCGAAGCAATCAACCGTTGGTTTGCAGCGACGGATCTATACCCGCAGTAGTCTATTTTGCCAGCGCAGAACTTTTCTATGGTGCAGTATTTCATTCCAGGCAACAGCGAATGCCGATAATTTTATAAGGAGGATAGATGGCAGTACCAAAAAGAAGACACTCGCATTCAAGAAAGAACAAGCGGCGTTCTCAGAAGAAACCCCGCATGCGCAGTTACACGGAATGCCCGAAGTGTCATAGCCCTAAACTACCCCATCGGGTCTGTCCGAATTGCGGGACCTACAACAATCGACTTGTCCTGCCGCCAAAAGAGGAAAAGGAGAAAGGTTGATAATCGGGTTGGATTTGATGGGTTCAGACCGTGCCCCGCTCGGTGAACTGCATGCCCTGGAAATGATAAAAGAGGAACCGATCTGTGACTTACTGGTTGTCGGAAAGTGTGATTACGAAAACGATGTCCAGAATCTGGGCTTCAATTTTCATCTTGCCGATGAAGTCGTCGGCATGCATGAGATCCCAAGCGTTGCGGTACGACAAAAGAGAAATTCATCGCAGGCTATTCTCGTCGACAAATTGAAGGCAAAAGAAGTCGACGCAGTCGTCAGCGCCGGCAATACCGGCGCGATGCTGGGTTTCAGCATGATCAATCTGGGATTGATCAAAGGTATACCCAAGGCCGGTCTTGCGATAACCGTGCCCACCGAATCGGGCTACTCGGTGATGATCGATGTGGGTGCCAACACTCACCCGAAGACAATCGACTATTTCAACTATGGGCTCATGGGTTCGGCTTTTGCCGAGATCGTATTCGCGAAAGAAAAACCGCGCGTCGCTCTCTTGAATATCGGAGAGGAAAGCGCAAAAGGCGATGAGGTCAGACAGAAAGCATATCATAATCTGCAGTCGAGCAACCTGAACTTCATCGGCAATATTGAGGGCAATGACATAATGAAGGGATTCGCAGACGTAATAATCTCCGATGGTTTCACTGGAAATGTGGTATTGAAATTTTCCGAGGGAATGATCGATATCATATGGCACATGCTGAGAGAGACGGTGGACGATGTGATGCGCCGCAGGTTCGGGCAATTCTTGGTCAAACCAGCAGTACAGGACTTGAGAGCGAAATTTAACTACGAGGAATACGGCGGTGGTATCTTGCTGGGTGTCAACGGCATTGTCATCATCTGTCACGGTCACTCCTCACCGCAGGCTTTGCGTAATGCCGTGAGACTAGCCAAAACATGCGCCGAACATAATATTGTTGAAGAAATCCAAAAGC
Source organism: bacterium (assembly GCA_041550295.1). GTDB lineage: Bacteria > Hydrothermota > Tepidihabitantia > SM23-42 > SM23-42 > SM23-42. The sequence goes on from JBFEPB010000247.1 coordinate 1,565, forward strand.
GAGTGGCTTTGTGAAGGCATATATTGCCGGCATCGGCTCCTATGCGCCGGACAAGATACTGAACAATTTTGACTTCGAAAAAATCGTCGACACCTCGGATGAATGGATCAGAACAAGATCCGGGATCCGGGAGCGTCATGTCGCTGCCGAAAATCAAGCGACGAGTGACCTTGCCTTTATCGCCGCGCAGCGCGCGCTCAAATCGGCACGCATCAAGGCCAAGAATCTCAGTGCGATAATAGTCGGCACGGCAACGCCGGACATGCCTTTTCCTTCAACCGCCTGCCTCCTGCAGAGACAGCTCGGTGCACCATCGATCATGGCGTTCGACATATCTGCCGGTTGTACCGGTTTTCTTTACGCACTCGGGATTGGCGAGAACTTCGTACTGAGCGGCTATGATAACGTCCTCGTGATTGGTGCCGACACCTTGACCAGGATCACCGACTATACTGATCGGACAACATGTGTGCTTTTCGGCGATGCTGCCGGTGCCGTCCTTCTGAAGAAAGGCAATTCTGACACAGGCATACTCGCATCTCATTTCGCATCTGATGGCTCATCATGGCAGCTCCTTCACCAGCCAGCAGGCGGCTCGAGAATGCCCCCCAGCCACGAGACCGTGGACAAACGGCTTCACTGCATCAAAATGCAGGGTAATGAGGTATTCAAATTGGCAGTCAGGGCGATGTGTGAGGCGGCGCTCATAACACTCAAGAAAGCGAATGTCTCAGCCTCGCAGCTCAAGCTACTGATCCCGCATCAGGCAAATATCAGAATCATTGAGGCAAGTGCGAAGCGCTTGCATTTGCCAATGGATAAGGTGCTTGTGAACATTGACCGATACGGGAATACATCCACCGGCACCATCCCGCTTGCCCTTGATGAGGCATTGAAAACAGGCCGTATTGACAAAGGCGATCTCGTGCTTATGGTCGCTTTCGGCGCCGGTTTTACCTGGGGCGGCGTGCTGTTCAGATACTGACCCGAACCAGCTGACCCAGATATGCCAAAAGACCAATATTGCCTCGAATGACAGACATCAATGTGCCCGAAAATAAATATTGACAAATATGGAGAAATCGTTATAATTAGTTGATTTATAGGCAATTTCGGACAAGAATTAAACGATGTGAGGAGGGAGGTCCAATAAGACACCTCCTATGCTAATAACCCCCCTTTTGGACCCCCCTCCACATTTATTAAAAAAACTCACGGGGGTATTAATAAAAGCATGAAAATCAATGGTGCTGCCGTTAAATCGCATAAATACTTTGTGCGTGAATATTCTGGTAGGAAAAGCACGCAACTTAAAAGCATACCCTGCTTTTCGATCATAGGGACACACATTTGAAATCACACAACAAAAATAATCAGGAGGTATGATGCAATTATCAAATATCAGCAAGATAAATATTGTCTTACTTTCTCTCGTGATGTGTGCCATGCTTGGCGCAGCGTGGATACCCTTTAACCCGGGAGATGCAATGCGGGGTGCGGAAACGAATATCGTTTTCCAAAGCGATTTTTCAATCATCATGGATATCAAGATCTTCGGCTTAACAGCCGAAGAAATCAATACCGAGGAAATGATCAATACCCAGCACGAGGTGTTCATGTCCATCAGTCTGCCGAACGAGTATCACAC
>JBFEPB010000248.1:0-3208 GCA_041550295.1 bacterium
CATGCCGAGGAACTTAATTACCAGCCCTCCAGCGCCGGTATATATCACGTCATAGTAGGTGACGAGAAATACAGGGTGGTGGTAGTCAAGTAGCTAAGGTAAACACATCAATTATTGAAAGAGTTATTGGGTCTGAATCTTCAGAGTAATCGTCTACTTACCCAGCTGCGTTGCGAGATACCACTCGACCATACGCCGGAAGCCCTCTTTTGTTGTGATGGGCTGCTTGAAGCCGAGAGCTCGCACTTTTTCGGCCGTATGATATGTGGGAGTGGCGAATTTCTTCATTCTTGCCGCTGTTATGCGGAAATTCTTGCCCGTTACTTTTGCTAATACGTCAAAAATGCTACCGAGGGAGATGGCAACCCAGAGCGGTATCTTCTTCTTAGGTATATCATGCGGCATGAAAGAAGCGATCGTATTCACAATTTCCTCAATGGTCATTTGTGGTTCATCAGAGTAATTAAAAATCTCTACACCCTGTTTCATTTTGTTCATCAGAAATAAGGTTGCATCGACCAGATTTTCGACGTAGGCAACCGATTTGATATTATCTCCTTGGCCGACGAACATGAATTTCTTCCTGTATATGGAGTCTATCAGGTTATAGACGTTAGCGTAGTTATTTGGGCCAAAAATGACGGTTGGTCTTATTATCACAACGCTTCTGTGCTTATCTGCATCGCACCATTTGTAGATCAATTTTTCTCCGGCAAACTTAGATTCACCGTAGTTGCTGTCCGGTTTCGGCTCCATGTTCTCAGTTGATGGCTCCTCTCGAGTTCCATAGACAGCAACGGTGCTATAGAAAATGAGATTCTTGATGCCAAGCTTTCCGGCAACATCGAGCAGTATCTTCGTTCCCGTTTCGTTAACCAGAAAGAATTCCTCGCGGGAAACGCCGAAGTCATGATGCTTTGCCGCGAGCGTTATTATCATATCGACGCCCCTGGCGGCATTCTTTACATCACCCCGCGAGCATAGGTCGCCAGTACGGCATTCGAAAATGTCATGCGTATCGTGGGGATTGGGGCTGACGTCCAGCCCTATGACAACGTGCTTGGCATCGACCAATTTCTTCACAAGAAATTGACCGATGAACCCGGCAGAACCAATGACAAGAATTTTCACGAACCTATTATATTCAGATTGGGTAATAATGCAATATTTCCTTGACGACAATCCTTGAATCAAATTTGTGTATCGCCAATTTCCTGCTTTCCCTCCCCATTTTCGATACGAGAGCAGGATTTTTTGTGAATTTTTCCATGGCTCCAGCAAGGGCTTCAGGGTCTCTTATTGGTATGAGCAATCCATTTTGCCCTTTCCTCACAACTTCCCGGCAGCCGGGCGAGTCCGTTGTTATGATCGGCATACCCATTGCGGCTCCTTCTAGGAGGGAAAGCGGAATGCCTTCTCTGTAATAAGAGGGTAGTACTATGACGTCTGCCTCGGATAGGTACGTTTTGATGCTGTCGGTCATGCCGAGGTATTGTACCACGCCTTCGCTGTTCCATGATTGCAGTTGCTCAGATTTTATCGCTTTCGGGTTTTCCATATCGACGGGGCCCAGCATCCAGAATTGGCTATTGGGATACTTACTTTTCACAGTCCTTGCGGCATCCACATACTCGCCTACCCCTTTGTCCCATAACATCCGTGCCGCCATGATAAAGGTTATCCCGCCTTTTTTCTTCTTTTTGGCTGGGCGAAATTTTGACGTGTCCACACCGGTTCCGGATACGATACTCGTTCTTGCTGCATCAACGAGATTATATCTTAGGAAATAGTCTCTATCGTCCTGATTCTGGAAGAAGACATGATGGGAAAAATTCAATGTTGATTTGTAGAGTAGACGAACGATCTTTTGCACCCAGAATTTTTTTATGTTCGTTCCAGTAAATACATACCCCATACCCGAAACCATGTTGAAAACATGAGGAATACCGCACATGTGTGCGGCTAATGTTCCATAAATTACCGGTTTTACGGTGAAATGCTGAACGATTCTGGGCTTAAAGCGGCGGTAGATCGACAGGAACTGCGAGAAAAGTGCCATATCGGCGAAGGGGTTGAGCCCACTGCGCGTGATATTGATGGCAACGTGCTCTATGCCGAGCCCTTCGAGTTTCTCAGCGTACGAGTCGTGAGGAGCCAGCGCATATACTCTGTACCCACGGGATAGCAGTTCTTTCAGCAGTGGGAGACGAAAATTGTATAGATACCAGGAAGTATTGGCTGAAAGTAAGACTATGATATTCTCGCTGTACGAAGACACATCTCCATTATATGCGTGGCTCGACGTTAGTCAAGAATTGCAGAGAAGCGAAATTACTAATAGGCTTTGGTCCAAGTTATGATATTTGTTGACATAGACTGTATACCGTATATACTGTTATATAAAGAAGATTTTCATAGATGCGTTAGGAATTAGTAATACCCCCACTGGACTGGGGAAATACAGTCTTTACCTTCTTGCTGATCTTCTCAAAGACACGGAGTACAGATATTTGGTATTGCATCAGCAAGATCTAGACAGAACCCATCCTTTTTTTCAGCTACGCGGGGCTAACGTAGAGTTCATGCGGGCTGGAATTCCTGTCATCGGGCCTCAACGCGAAAGAATGATGTATGATATGCGTTACTTGATTAACAAACACGACATATTTCACTGTCTGAGTTCGTACTTACCCGCATTTGGTTTGCGAATCCCGGCGGTAGTGACAATACATGATCTCAAATACCTTATGTTTCCATATTTGCTGGACAGTCGTTTGAAGGCGCTATACTATAGGTGGATTGTTAGGCGGGGGATTAGAAGTGCATCATTTATTGTTGCTGTTTCGGAAGCTACAAAAAGAGATGTCGTGCGACTGGGAGTTGAAGAAGAGAGAATTTGCGTTGTCCATGAAGCTCCAACCATTAGCCGTGCAAACGTTGGCGAATTACCTTCTTTTCTAAAGCACAAGCGCTATTTTCTTTGTGTTGGCGAATATCGTCCTCATAAAAATATGGAGAGAATCATCGAAGCATATATAATCGTGAGACGGCGATTAGGTGATAAGAGTCCACTATTGGTGTTTGTCGGTTCCGGCTACGAGGCGTGCGGTGGTATGTTCGCTGCGGATGGAGTCGAAATTCTTGGCTTGATGGATGAAGACCGTCTTGCAACCTTGTATTCGCATGCTCTCGCCCTTGTATATCCCTC
>JBFEPB010000249.1:0-3202 GCA_041550295.1 bacterium
CAAATTAGATGATAATAACAAACAACCTGTACGACTTAAAGGAGGTAATCGTGAGTGTATTTGAGCCAAGTGAGGTCTTTCAGTTTGCCATAAGGATCGAACAAGGTGGAGAGAAGTTCTACCGCAAAATGGCCAGCAAATTGGATGATCCCGATGTTAAAGCGCTGTTCACAACTCTTGCCGATGAAGAGGTGAAGCACAAGAAAACCTATGAAGGAATGGTTTCGAAGATCGAGGAATATGAACCATTTGAGAGCTATCCTGGTGAATACTTTGCATACTTGCGTGCTTATGCCGACAATATCATATTCACGCCAGAGCGCATGGACGAAGCGATCAGCAAAATAAATGACCCGTCATCCGCTCTGAAATTTGCGATCGATCGCGAGATAGATTCAATCCTGTATTATCAGGAAGTAAAGAATCTCGTCCCGAAAAGCCAACACGGATTGATCGACAAGATAATAGAGGAAGAAAGAAAACACTTTGTCAAATTGACGCAGTGTGGCGGCGGGAAGGGTGCTGCCGCTTGCGTGAAGAACGACGAATAGTGCGCGGCAAGGTGTTCCTCAGACAAAACGAAAAGAAAAAACCTAGGAGGTAAAGATGGCATCAAAAGAAATGCTTGATATGTTGAATAAAGCAATTGCCCGTGAACTGCAGGTCACAATACAGTACATGTGGCAGCACGTGATGTGGAAGGGGGTTAAGGGTTTTGCGGTCAAGGATGAACTGAAGAGTATCGGCATTACCGAAATGAAGCACGCTGAAGAAATCGCCGAGCGTCTCACATACCTTGGCGGTACTCCCACGACTAAACCCGAACCTATCTTTGTCGGCGGGAGTTTGAAAGAAATGATTGAACACGACAAGAAAGACGAAGAAGGCGCAATAAAGATGTACAAGGATATCATCAAGATGGCTGACAAAGAAGGCGATGAAGTGACAAAGCGAATGTTCCAGAAGATATTGGCCGACGAGGAAGAGCATCATGATACATTTACTGGATTACTCGAGGAGATATAAGTAGTGTACAACACTGCCGGTTCGTTCGCGGCTGACTGACATCAGATCGGTTATGCCCGCAAGCGTCCGTACAGTCAGTACCTAGAAGTAGATGCTTCTGTGAGAGGGGAGGAAGAATCTTCCCTCTCACCTACTGCTCAGGTTATCCAAACAAGACCCGAAAAGAGGTATTAAATGGCAGAAATAACTGGTGAAATACTGGAAATAATCAAAGAATCACTGAAATTGGAACTGGACGGGAAGAGTTTCTTTGAACAGGTGGCCGACATGACTCACAATGAGCTGGGCAAGAAGATGTTCACGAAGCTAGCCAATGATGAAACTCAACACCTCAAAGTGTTCAGTGATATATTCACACAGATGGTCGGTGAAGATTGGAAAAAACACGTGGGTGATGTGAAACCCAGACATGAAGCACCTATGATCGATGCGCTGAAGAAAAAGGTTGCCGACGCTGGGAAGACAGAGAGGGCAAGCGAGCTTGAAGCCATTAGCATCGGCATGCACCTCGAACGAAACGCCATAGATTTCTTCTGCAATGCCGCACAGAGAACGAATGACGAAAAAGCCCGCGATATATTCAACAAGATAGCGGATGAAGAAAGGCTCCATTACGATCTGCTGCAGGCACAGTATGATTATCTGTCCAACTCTGGATACTGGTTCGACATTGCTGAATTCCGTATGGACTCGAAATATTGATACTATGTTTCTGATGCGCACGTCTGGTGTTCGAATGAACGGCGAACATTCGTGCTGAACACGGCACTACGTACGATAGTGCCGATCCTGCTGCTCATGGGGATTGGTGCGGCATCACGCAAGCTAGGTATCCTTAAGAGTGAGGATACGCGCGTGCTGAGTGCGTATGTTTACTACTTCGCTCTGCCTGCTTTGCTGCTGGTAAACATAGCGGAAACCAGGTTCAATCCTGCAACGCTTCGCTTCATGGCGGCGGGCATAACTCCAGTGATAATCGCAGTGGCTCTATACCTCGTGGTATCGAAGATATTCTCGATGTCTAAAAATACGACGTACGTGCTGACGCTCAGTACAATATTCGGAAGCTGGGGATTCTTCGGTATACCTTTTGTGATGTTCGCCTTTCCCACGCGTGAAGCCGAGAGACTAGCCACACTCTCCCTCGTTTCGATAGCCGTGGTCAGCGTGACAATTTCAATCACACTGCTTGAATCCTACCGACTCAAATATACAAATGTGATACAAGGAGCTCTCGTTGTCCTGAATAAACTCTCAAGGAATCCGCTCATCATCTCCATCTTGATTGGTCTATTCATAGCAATAAGCGGCATCAGAGTACCACAACCCATACTCGAACCCCTACACATGCTGGGCAGCACCACAGGCACGGTTGCAATCTTTTTACTTGGTGTTTTCCTCTACGGTAGGAAATACCGGGAGCTGACCAAGGCACTCAAACTCAGCGCTCTCAAAGTTCTTTTCCTTCCATTCGTTGCTCTCATTACGGTCGGGCTTTTCGGTCTCGGCGAACCACACCGCTCAATAATCGTTCTCATGCATGCCATGCCAGTTGCCCTATCCATGATCGTCCTGAGTGAGCGTTATGATTTCAACAAAGAGACATTCGCATCACTGATCCTCATGACATCGATTGCGGCAGGATTCTACCTCAACATATGGCTGCTAGTGCTCGGGCACCAATAATCATCAGAGTGGCTGTATGCATGAAACGATTCTGAAAGCATTGCACACTGGCATCGAAGTCGATGGTTCCATCTTGAGAATCAAGAGCGCCCAACCAGGACGTTTCCGCGAGGAGCAAAACATAGAATTGTGCTACGAGAACGACGGCAAAGAGCATTATCTGCTCTATATGAAGATATTCAACGGCCGTCCACCAGCGTACAAACCATGGGTTGAAGTGTTCAGTATCAACAATGATCTGTGCATACAAGGCAAACCGCACGCATATTTCGATTCGCTCCTTGAGGATACGGTGTTGCAACTCTGTGCCAGGAACGTAGCCGGGGGCGCCAGGCTCTTCGTTGAGTACTTCAATGATATCGAAACCAGGTCACAACTGCACAGGGGTTTTCCAGCAGTCCTGAGCAGATTAGGATACAAAATGTTCGGTCTCGGCTTCACCTGGTTCAAGGACTGGTACTTTCCCGAAGGTTTTCTCGAAGGGAATCAG
>JBFEPB010000250.1:0-3177 GCA_041550295.1 bacterium
ACCCATATAGATAATCACCAAATCCTTCAAGCTTTTGACGACTGTAATAAGCCTCACCGGTGCTGGCATCAAAGCAGGAAAGCCTGTTCTCAATTCCTCTGGTAAAGTAAAGCATATCGTCATAAAGCAGTGGCGAAGGAGTGTATGGGGTATCTTTATCAAGGGTCCAGACAATTGCCGCAGAACCGACAATGTTGTCTTTAGCCGCTGACAAACGGATAGCCTGCCGGCATGAGGTGGGTTGTTTCGAGCACCGAATATACTCCCCCAGGATAGGTGAGGTGTGATACGACGTGGCTGGGTCCGGGCTGACCGGGCCGAACGATCTCTTGGGCATAAAAACTTTCAGGTATTCCGAGGAACCAGTTACTGATGTCAGTATCATGGATCTGAAGATCAAACACGGTCCCACCGCTCAACGATCGATCATGGAGCCATTGATTCCAGCTCCAGGTCGGCGTCTCTGACTGACGAAAGGCTCCAAAATATAAGGCCCTGCCGAATCGGCCACTGTCGATGAGCTCTTTGGCGTATACATACGGAGGTTTGAATCGACAGGAATGGGCCACCATGAGCCGGCGTTTATATTGCTTTGTCGCCGCGATCATCGTGTCCACATCATCCAAGCTCAGGGCAAAGGGCTTTTCCACTAGCACATCTTTTCCTGCTTCGAGGGCTTCAAGGACGGAGTCTCTGTGCAGCGTCGTGGGTAAACAAATATCGACGACGTCCAGCTCTTCGCGGGACAGCACCTCCGCAAGAGAAGTATAGGTCTTTGCGTTCAATTGTTCGGCCAGGACAGCGGCTATATCCTCTCTCTTGTCGACTACCGCGATCACCTCCGCCTGGGGCACGTGTTTGTATGCTTTCACATGCAGATCGCCTATGAATCCGGCTCCGATGATTGCGATCCGGCTCTTCCCTCTTGCCATATCTGTGTTTCCTCTCTTGAATCTCGTAAAACGATTTGTTGCTGCGGTTACTGTCGAATTGGCGGTTCCCGGTTGTAGGCGGCAAGTAAGCCGATGAGAATAATCCCGTAGAAAATTTTTCTACCGGCTTCCTCCATCTTCAGCATTATCAGTATGCTCTCTACGAGCGTGAGTACGATCGCCCCTACGATGGAACCGGTATAGGCACCTTTCCCACCGGAAAAAGGCGTTCCGCCGATAATAACTGCCGCGACCGAGGGAAGGACAAAATGATTGGCAATATTCACGTTGATGAACGTATTGTAGGCAGCAAACCAAAATCCAGCCGTTCCGGCCAGCATCCCGCTGAACATATAGACGAGGGTTTTTATACGGTGCACCCGGACTCCTGACAGAAATGCAGCATTGACATTGTTTCCCGTTGCAAAGAAGTGACGCCCGAAGACGGTTCGATTCAGCAGAAACTGCATCAAGATGACCGTAATGATGGCCACGATTACCAGGTAAGGAAGCATCGGCAGCAGCCGAGCGGTACCGATGAAGGTGATGATCGGCGCCGGTTTACCTTCTGGAGTGCCCCCGGAGTAAAGCAGTTGAATGCTTGTGATCACACTCGCCATGGCCAAAGTCATGACCAGAGGCGGCACTTTTGCCCGTATAATTCCACCTGCATTTATCAGTCCAATGATCGCGCCGGTGATGAGAATATACACGAGAGAGGGTAATATCAGCAGGTTTCTAATATTCATGACCTGGACGGCGATAATGGCACCGAGAGACATCATCGAGCCCGCCGATATGTCTATACCGCCTCCGACAGCGACAACCAGGGTCTGCCCCGCTGCAGCAAAACCCAGGAGCGCAGCCAATCCGAGAATACTTCCAATATTGGTCAAAGATAGAAATCGGACGTTGATGATCCCGCCGATGAGAAAAAGACCGATCGCGATCAGCAACATCATGAAGGCTTGATTGCTCTTGAGCTTGAAGTAGACGGACGAAAAGGACGTGTTTCCCGAGAGCACCCGGCGTAGATCGATCCCCATGTCAGCCCGCCTCCCGTTTTTTCTGCAGCCGTGTCTTTGTACCGAATTTCTGTGTTATGACAGCGCTGGAAAGCCCAAGGATAATGATGACATTCGATACCAGTTCCTGATAGTAGGTGGAAATCTGGAGACCGGGAAAAAGATTTACTAAATTGTTGAAGGCGAAAAATACGATGTTGGCGACTAGAGAGAGAAAAAGGGATCCGGCAATCGATCCACCGATGCTGCCCCAACCGACGTCGAAAAGCGTTCCGCCCAGAATTACTGCGGCTATAGATTTCAGTGTGAAAGGTAAGCCAATCAGCGGATCGCCCGAGGCAGTGAGGGCAGTAAGGCAGAGGCCTGCGATTCCGGTATAGAAGCCTCCAACCGCATACGCAAACAGTTTCACTCGCTCGGTGCGGATACCCGAGGCGTAGGCGTAGCGCTCCCCACCGCCAACGGCTCGCATATAGGTGCCCATTGGAAATCTGGAAAGAAAGTACCAGATCAAAACTGCCAGAACCACCAACCAGACCGTTGTGGGAAGAACAAGGAAGAAGCCGTTGTATGGGCCGTACAAGGCACGAGGTACAGTTCCTCCAGGAATCGGCCAAACCCACAGGGCGAGCCCTGAGACGATGGACATGCTGGCGAATGTAACGAGAAATGGGGGCAACCGAATGAATGCGATGACCGCACCGTTCATCAAACCGACGGCAATTCCTGCTGCCAGCGCCACAGCCCATGCAGCGGGGATTGGCCAGTTGTAGCTGTTCGTCAGAGCAATGGCAGTGACGTTTACAAAGGCCATTGTGGCGCCGCAGGAAAGATCCACACCACCTGATAAGATGATGACCGTCTGAGCGATCGCTACCATGATGAGGGGTGTAGTATTGGCCATGATCGAGCCAAAGTTCCACAGGGAGAAGAAACTCAGTCCCTGAATTGGTATGTTGAAAATGACGGCGATGAGGAGCAGACTGTATCCCGGCAGACCGGGTGATGTCAGAATGCGACGTCGCACATCAATCATGCGGTTTCCTTCTTGTTGGTGATCCCCACACCGAGCATCGACGTGACTAGACGCTCCTCGGTACGCTCGTCCTCAACCAGTTCCTCGACGATTCGTCCTTCATAGAATATGTAGATGCGATCCGACACGGCCAGGAGCTCTTCGTTTTCACTGGAAGAGATGACTACGGTTGTTCCCTCCTTGG
>JBFEPB010000251.1:0-3175 GCA_041550295.1 bacterium
AAAGAATTCATCGGATATGCCATTGGTAAAGAATCTGCATACATGGAATTTACATCTCCTGCCCGCGATAAAGGCACGCGATTCCTGAAACTCGGCGACGAAATGTGGATGTACCTTCCCTCTGTCGAGCGTGCAACAAAGATCGCCGGCCACATGCTGCGGCAGAGCATGATGGGTAGTGATTTTTCCTATGATGATATCGTGGAGAACCGTAGACTGACCGAGCTTTACAGCGCTGAACTGACCGGCGTTGACACTGTTGATGGCAGGGAATGCCACGTTGTCAGCCTGACCGCGAGGGTCCCTGAAATCAATTACTACTACAGAAAAATGTGGATAGACAAGGATATCTACGCCGCCGTAAAAGTGGAGTTATACGCGAAGAGCGGCAAACTCCTCAAGGAAGTGAACGTCAGCGAATTCAAACGCCTAAGCGGCTACACCTTTCCCACGAACGTGAGAATGGTGAACAAACTGCGACAGGAGACTTATACAGAATTACAGCTGGAGGATGTGCAACTCGACGTTAAGATACCAGACAGAATATTCACCAAGGCATACCTCGAAAGAAAGTAACATACAGATACTAGGTTGGGGTTGGGATGATGGGTAATGGCACAGCTGACCCCATTACACAGTTGACAAAAAACTGAATTGTAGTAAACTAGACCATGCGTGACGCGAAATTTACCACTTTCTGGGACATCGAAAAGCAGAGAACCTGGCGCATATACGTATTGTTTGCATTTCTCGCCCTACTCTATTTTGTATCCGTGTTCATACTTTTCTCAATAATAAAAATGGCCTTCCACCTCAGGCAATCAATATCCACACCCACAGTGTATTATCAGCTCTTTGCAGTTGACACGCTCTATGTAGTAGCCATCGCATTTGCTGCTGCAGTCGTTCATTGGTATTACTCGAACAAGAACGTGGTCTCGAAAGTATTGTTACTACTGCACGCGCAACGGCCGGATAAACGTGACAAATACCATAACGTATTTGATAACGTGGTCGATGAAATATCAGCCGCTGCCGGCGGCATTGAGATCGAGCGCTACATAATGCCAACGGGATCAATGAACGCCTTCGCTCTCGCCGACCTTCAGGGAAGAAAGGTCGTTGGCATCACGGAGGGATTGCTGTCAAGGGCGCCCCGTGGAGAACTACAGGCCGTCGTGGCCCATGAGATTGCCCACATAATGTCGAATGATTGCCTGGAGACGACCATAACATGTTCTCTGTTTGGCATGTACAGCGAAACCCTCGCTCAACTTACAAAAATAGCTGGCAGCCGACGGCCCAGTTCTTCACCGCTCTTTGAAAAAGAATCAAATAAGGACGCTATTACCATGGGCGTGGCATCAATGCCTATTTTTATTGTGCTCTTCATGATCGATATCACCAGCCAGATACTCAACATGTTCATCTCCCGCGAAAAAGAATACCGTGCCGATGCGGCCGCCATCCGTCTCACGCGCAATCCGGAAAGTCTGGCCACTGTTCTGTACCGGATCGCCACGCACTGGCGCGGTGCAGGATCCGTAGGCGAACATATCAGACCGATATTTATTCTTAATCCCAATTACAGCAGACTAGACGAGGATGAAGGTACCTTCGCTATGATGTTCTCGACCCACCCACCACTCGCCCGGAGATTACAAATAATCCTGAATATTGCCCACACAGATCTTGATACCATTGCCGGCAAACTGAGTAAGATCAAAAGGGCAGCCGCACCTCCCAAACCAAGGAGACCAAAGATCCACTTCATGGTTCTACACGATAGATCATGGCGCGGACCGTTCACGCTGCTGCAGCTGCAGACTCTCGAATGGCTAAAGCCTCAAACAAAGGTCAAGCTTGCCGGACAGAACGATATTCTTGCCGCAGAAGAGATCCCTGCTTTGAGCTATTTTTTTCAGAGAAGAGACAAACCGATATGGAAAATTCGCCGCCCCTGCCCTACTTGCAGGGAATGGTTGATTCCACAGAGCTACGAAGGTGTTTATTTGTGGCGCTGCGCATACTGCAACGGTCTGCTTGCCGAACAGGGCAAACTGCCGCGCATTTTTGTTAGAGAAGAGAAAAGATTCTCCGAGAGGGTGCGTCGGATTGCCTCTCTAATCAGTGAGGAAGCAAAAATGAAACATCCCCGCTTCAGATTGGTGCTGGATTCATTGAACGTCAGACGCTGCCCGAGATGCGGCAAACCAATGACACACAAGTTCTACAGCTATGCTTATCATGTCGAGATCGATGAGTGTGCGGAGTGCAGATTAGTATGGTTCGATGATGATGAACTTGAAACCCTGCAGTGTTTGATCGAGGGAGAGAACGGCTAATTACTCAGCGTTGCATTTGCCGCGAAAAATATGCCACCGGTGTATATACTATCAATGACCATACCGTTATCCCGGATGATTGATTTGATATCATACTCGTCAAAATACCGTTTGAGAATGGTAAATGAACGCCCGTCTACCAACGTCCTTTTCTGGAAACCACTCTTCTCGCGGTAGCGGCTTCGTAGTTCGCTCCAGAAACCGTCGATCCATAATACGTTGGCATTGGGTTTGAGTATTTTTTTCAGTTTCTTGAAAAATACCGTTGTATCTTCTTCAGACAGGTGACTGATGAGAAATGCGATCACTGCCGAATCGAAGATCCTCGAAAAAAAGCGGACATCGAAGAAATTACCTTTAACATAATGGATGTCCTTATCTACAGCCGATGCCTCGGCCTTCTTCTGGCATTCGTATAACATACGCCGTGACTGGTCAACGAGTGTTATCTCACTGCAATTTCGCGCGTAGTACGGCAGCCAGTATCCTGTTCCACAACCAATGTCAATGATATGACCCTTGCCAAACGTGGTGCAGATCGCTTTGATTTTTTCAACATCCTTAATGTAGGATTCTGGCTCAGGTATCCCTGGCTGCTTGCCCAGATATATATCATCATATTCGGGCGCCCGCTCATTGTAGTAGTCGAACATTTCCTTCAAATTCACCACCTCATGACATCTCTAGCGCGGCAATTCTGCCATCTTTGATAACCGGTATCACATCATAGAGATTAAGATGGGCAGCGTGTTCCACATCGCCACGCAGATTGTTCAGTACAAGATACCTACCGCTGAAACTGCCTAACATTAATTCCTCGAGCCGTTCCT
>JBFEPB010000252.1:0-3172 GCA_041550295.1 bacterium
AGAATATGATGACCCTTTTCGGGTGACTCAAGAAAAAGATATTTCCCTTTAATACCAATACTCCGATGATCCTGCTCATTTTTTCTCCGAATTACCGCTATCGTCACTTCTTGATTGTATTATAGAAAGAGATTGTGAAAAAAATGTGAATTCTACTTACTTATTCGGGGTCTTGCTCATGAGCCTGTGGTAGACCTCCAGGGTTTCGCTACGTGGTTCTGCTCTTAACTCCTTCTTGAGGCTCTTTTTGAGCTCCACAAAGATCTGCTCGATCTCATTGTATCTGCCCAATTGGGCAAGTGTTTTCATCAATCTACAATAATGCGTCTCATCAAGCAAATTCAATGCGATTAATTTTCTGCATACATTCACAGCATCAAGATGGTTTCCAGTACTATCATACACATCAGCGAGCACGACAAGGCACTCTTCGTACTTGCGCCGATAATAAAGACGCATTTCTTCGACCCAATCATCATACCACCCTGAAGCAAAACCATCCCTGTAAATGGAAACCGCCCTTTCCAGTAATCTTCTCTTCTCTATTTCATCCTGGACCTCTTTCACCCTGGACAGCAAAAACTCAAATTCATCGGTGTCCAGATCGATCGGAGTATCAGGGACTATCTGGTATGCACCCTTGGCAGAACACAGGAGATCGCCTTCCATCCGCAGACTCTTTCTCGTCGCATCCCTAATATACTGTATCGCCTTTCGCAGGCTGCCGCTTCCCTTCTCCCTGGGAACTTCAGGCCAGAGCGTGTCGATCAACCGATCCCCGGTCACCTTTTCACCCTTGTACAGAATAAGGTAGAAAAACAATTTCTTTGTCTTCAACGTCTGCCACACTTTATCATCAATCGGTCGGTCATCGAGGAGAACTCGCGGAACACCGAAAAGGAATGCGTCGACCCAGTGGATATCGAGGTCAGATTTCTTAATGATCGCCTTCACGTATTCCTGCCTGATGTCGCGCGCCAGGATCTCTCGTAACATCCATTTTTCGCGCTGTAACTTTTTCAACAACAAGTAATCGTATCCCTTGTCTTGACTAATGCCAATCGCATAACTCAAGAACTCACAGGTCCTACCTT
Source organism: bacterium (assembly GCA_041550295.1). GTDB lineage: Bacteria > Hydrothermota > Tepidihabitantia > SM23-42 > SM23-42 > SM23-42. The sequence continues at coordinate 1,095 of JBFEPB010000252.1, forward strand.
CATCATTCTTCAAGTGAAATAATCTGGCCAATTCGATATCAATAAGAAATTGCTGGAATATTTCGCCGAACTTTTTGGCAAGATGAAGCGCTTCGGCCAGTACTTTTCCTGCATCATCCAGCCTTTCCTGAGCCATCTTTGCCATTGCTTCGGTCAGATGAATGGGTATCGAATCGGCATCGTCCCGGGTTTTCTTCAGCGACCACATTGAAGAAATGCATTTCTCGGACTCAACATAGTCACCATCGGCAAAGTTTATCTTACACATTTCGTGCATCGCCATGACCGTCAACCGGTCGACTCCGAGCCTCTCGGCCAATTGCAGTGATTTGTAAACGTAGTGTCTCGCTTTGACAAGATCCTTGGCTTCCTGATAGAGCAGTCCATAACCGCTCCACAGGGCAACCATTGACCACCTGTCATTGTAGGCACTGCATGTTTTCGCACCCAGATCCAGGACCGACTTCGCCTCAGATGTATGGCCTAGTAGAATACTCAACCTGGCAGCATTGAAAAATCCTGCACCGCAGCCTGGTGAGAAGTGTTTCGCAAGAATATTCGGGATCTTGCTCAGTCTCGCGTAAGCCCCCTTCAAATTACCCGCTTTCCACTCGCTCATTGCCCAGTTGTTCAGGATGCTCGCTTCGATCTCCGGGTATTTCCTGCGCTGCGCGATCTGCAGCGCAGGCTCAAAGAATTGCACTGCTCTACCGAGATATTTGCCGCCGAGGAAAGTATATAGCGAGCCCAACGAATTCAGGATTGAGGCCCTGGTAAGATTGCTGCCCCGCGGACACAGTTTCAGAGCATCCATGTAATAACGCATTGCAGCCTTGAATTTACCCTGGGTATAATTTATGCCGCCCAGGGTATAGAGCACATCGGCCTGCTTGCGGCCTGCTCCGGATCGTTTCTTCCGAATTCGCATTGCCTTCAGACCACTCTGCCGCGCCTGGTCCAATTTCCCAAGAATATTCAAAGCCCGGGAATATATGATCAAGAGATCAAGGGCACGGTTGCGGATCGAGGCAGATACCTGTTCGATGTAGCTACACAAGGTTGCGCTTCGCCCCTGGGCGATATACATGGAACCCACTTTGTTTATGATCGAGATCATGGGCCGGTATGATCGCGCCTTTGAGTAAAATAATAGCGCGTCATCATATTTCCCCTTTTTTGAAAAATAGTTTGCGGCTCTAAGATAGATTGTTTTCCGCCGTCTACTATCGGTGAGTTTGCTATATAGAAAATCCCTGAAGAGATTATGAAATCTGTATCCGTGTTCTGGTATCCTGACGATGAAAGCGTTGCGTCTTGCCAGATCGGCCAGTAAACGGATGGAATTCCTACGCCCGGTAACGGCATCACACAGCCCCGGAGTCAACCACTCGAAGACCGAACAACTCACCAGGAAGTCGCGTATACTTGCCCTTTCTTGATAATAAATCTCCTGCGCGAAATAGTTGAAAAGGCTAACCTGTGATTTGAGATATCCACTGACCAACATCCTTGCCTGATCCGAAGTACGTATGCCTTCCAGATAACTGGTGGACTGGAGCATCAATCGTAGACTCACTGGCCATCCCTCAGAATACTGTGTTACCCAGTCAATTTCCTTCGGCCTGAGTGACAACGAATATGTTCTCTTGAACAGATTCCGGATCTCTTCTTTGGTGAATCGTAGCTGTTGATTTGTCAATTCGAAAACCTCGCCCCTGGCTTGCATCATGGTCAAAGAGATACCCGGTCTGGAACGCGACGTGATTATGAAGTGAAGGTTCGCCGGCATATGGTTGAAAAGATAGTCAAGAGATTTGTCGATAATGCTTGTTGGATGAAGTGTATGATAATCCTCAAGGATAATGTAAGTATGCGCCTTTATCTTTTCGACCACTTCGTTGATGAACGTCCCGACTATTATCTCCAGATAACGATGCGGGTTGTTGAAAAGATGACTCAAATCCCTGACCTTCTGACCAAAAGATGGTCGCAGTTTCTGTATCCCGGCAACCAGATATGAAAAGAACACCACGGGTTCGGCATCGGTATTCTCCAAGTGGTAATAGACAATAGGGACG
>JBFEPB010000253.1:0-3158 GCA_041550295.1 bacterium
TCAATGTGTTCTGGGCAGAGCTGATCGATATTGTTCTCAAAACGCGCTTTGTCCAATGCAGGAGTGCTGGCATGAATTAAAGAAACAGCTTGATTCATTTTTCAGCAGTTACACGTTGCGCGATATATGTGACAACAAGAATATTAACATCAAGAGAAAGGAGTAGTTATGGAGAAAGACAGAATTTCGCATCATGAATCCGTAAGCAAACTATATGAAAAAATAAAGAAAGACGGAATGACCAATATCTGGGACAGATATGAGGCGCAGGGCATGGGCGGCAACCCGGACCAGCGCTGCCCTTTCTGTATGGGCGGTGTCCGCTGCGACTTGTGCTCTAATGGGCCATGCCGTGCTGATGTCGAGAAAGACAAACGCGGTGTGTGTGGCATCACCGGCGACGGAATGGCGATGCGCATGATGCTGCTCAGAAATGTAATGGGTGCATCAACATATCACTATCATACCGAGCAGACAGTGAAGACCATGCTTTCGATAATCAAAGGCCAGTCGCCATTCGAAATAAAGGAATCAGTTAAGCTTAAGGATTTTGCGGCACGCTTGGGCATTGATACCTCAGGAACAGATAAGGAGATTGCCTCGCGATTATGCAGTTTTGTCAAAGCAGACTTCAACCGGGCTTATGACGAGCCAAGTGCGGTCGTCGATGCCTTGGCACCAACCGAGCGGAAAGAACTCTGGAAAAAATTGAACATCTATCCGGGAGGCATATATGGCGAGATGATGATGGCGACAGGTTCTTGTTTGACTAATGTTGACGGATACTATGTAAGTCTGGCATTGAAAGCGATGCGTTTGAGTATTGCGATGGCTTATCAGAGTCAGATAGTCAATGAGTATCTTCAAGATATCATCTACGGTATACCCCAGCCGCATAAGATGCGTGTCGACCTTGGGATCCTTGACCCTGATTATGTTAATGTGCTGCCCAACGGACACGAACCATTCTTGGGATTTGCCATGGTCCAACTCGCACGCAAACCCGAGTGGCAGGAAAAAGCAAAAGCAGCCGGTGCCAAAGGGATGCGTATTATCGCCAATATTGAAACCGGCCAGGAAATGATCCAGCGCTGGGAAATGGATGACGTGTTCTATGGTTTCACGGGCAACTGGATCATGCAGGAAGCGATCCTTGCGAGCGGCTGCGTCGATCTCTTCGCCGCGGACATGAACTGCTCGATGCCGATTGACCCGATCTATGCAGAGAAGTACAAGTTCAAACTCGTACCGGTAAGCGAATTGGTTGCATTCGAAGGAGTGAAGGAAAGGATCAACTACATGCCAGCAAATGTAGAGAAGCAGGCTGAACAACTCCTGCAAATGGCCATAGATAATTTCAAAGAACGCAAAGCGTCGGTGAAGCCTTTTACTGGATTACCGATGAGAGAGGCAGTAGTCGGATTTTCCACCGAGAGCATACTCGCTGCATTGGGAGGCAGTCTCGATCCGCTGCTGGACGCGATCAAGAAGGGAACGATTCGCGGCGTGGTCGGCCTGGTTTCATGCACCACACTGCGTGATAGCGGGCAGGATGTTCACAGTGTGCGCGTGGCCAAAGAGTTAATAAAACGCGACATACTCGTACTCTCGCTTGGCTGCGGCAATGGCGCTATGCAGGTGGCCGGTTTGTGCAGCCCATCGGCAAAGGATCTTGCAGGTCCGGGGTTGAAGAGCATTTGTGAAGCACTGAGTGTACCTCCGGTTCTCAGCTATGGGACGTGCACTGATACGGGCCGGCTGGGCGATCTTTTGGCGGCGGTTGCTCATGCTCTGGGCGATGTTCCAATCGCCGACCTCCCGGTTGCGGCGGCTGCACCGGAATATATGGAGCAAAAAGCCACAATCGATGCGATCTATGCACTTGCACTTGGCCTCTATACATATGTGAATCCTGTCCCGCCTGTTACCAAAGCGCCGAATTTAGTCAAACTGCTGATCGAGGACTGCAAAGGTGTTACTGGCGGCAATCTCAATGTCGAGACCGATGCAACAAAGGCGGTTGACGGCATTCTTGCGCATATTGAATCGAAGCGCAGGAAACTAGGTATTTGAACGGTGAACAACGTATGGAGAATGACAGCATGAAAAAGATGAAGAGAAAGATCATACACATTGATGAGGACCTTTGTAACGGTTGTGGAAATTGCATCCCGGCGTGTCCTGAACAAGCACTGCAGATCATTGAAACCGAACAAGGACCAAAGGCAAGGTTGGTAAAGGAAATTTACTGCGACGGTCTGGGTGCTTGTCTTGGAAACTGTCCGACCAATGCCCTGACATTGGTCGAAGAAGAAGTCGAGCCCTACGACGAAGAAGCTACGATAGGACGGATAAAGGATATGCTCGAAAAACACGTTCAACACCAGAGAGAGCAGTCAGGAGAAGGCCAGCACGCTAACATGAAATCAAAAGCGACGCGTGCCTGCCCTGGCGCAACGGTGGTTCAATGGGATGAAAAGAAAGAGCATGAAGGAAAGCATCGTCGAGTAGCCTCTGAACTCAGGCAATGGCCGGTTCAGATCAGTCTGGTCCCCGCGACTGCACCATATCTGCAGCATGCCGATATCGCCGTGATTGCGGATTGTGTACCTTTTGCTTATGCGAACCTGCATGAGGATTTTCTCAAAGAAAGGACCGTGCTCGTCGGCTGTCCGAAGTTTGACGATGCAGAGGCGTATATCGAAAAGATCGCTCAGATCATTAAGCAAGCGCATCCGAAAAGCATAAGAGTGGTCCGTATGGTAGTCCCTTGTTGCTCGAGACTGACACATATTGTAGCAGAGGCAAAGAGACGGGTGAGCAGTGATATTCCAGTTGAAGAGGTTATCGTCGGTATAAAGGGGGAAATCGAGTAACCCCAAGCTGCACTTGACATTCCTCGCTTTTTTGTTACACTGCGTTACGCTACTATAAAGTAACGTTATTACACGAAATGGAGGAATTATGAGACTATTTGCAGCGGTAATGCTTCTCTCAGCGAACTTTGTATACATTTGTTATGCAGTTGGATCTCAGGAGGACTAAGCAATGGATATCGATGGCTTTAGAGATTTTCTGAGCAGCAGGAAGCTTGATGAAAGAGTTATAGAGTCTTCTCTTGCCACACTCAAAGATTTCGAGTCGTTCCTTCAGAGAAA
>JBFEPB010000254.1:0-3154 GCA_041550295.1 bacterium
GTGAAGAGCGTTGTCCTCAAGGGCGTCGTGAAGTATTCTTTGAAAGATTAGAAACCGCAGCAGAAAACTGCAACAGCTCCAATATCCATATATTTCTATTCGATGCGGGTTTCCAGATCGCCTTTGACGATCTCTCCGATAATGCGCGCTTTTATCGGCTTGAAATGATTCAAGTCTCTTGCGTCGATGATGACACACATCCCGACTCCCATGTTGAAGACTCGATACATTTCCTCTTCTGGCACCTTGCCCAACTCCTGGATCAGCCGGAAGATCGTCTGCGGACGCCAGGCTTTTTTTCTGATTACTGCCGAAGTCCCGGATGGAAGAATACGCTTGATGTTATCGTAGAAACCCCCGCCCGTAATGTGGGCGAGCCCTTTGATGTATTTCAGACGGGGCTCGAGATCGCGGCGGTAAGAGCGATGAACCTTCAGCAATTCCTGGGCAAGTGTGCACTTGAGACTGGGAACATACGAAGTGAGCCGATACTTTCTCAAAAGCACGCGCCGCGCCAGGGAATAGCCATTCGTATGGAGGCCGGATGATTTTAGCCCAAGAATGATATGGCCTGGTTTGATTTGTTTTGTGGGATCTATATAGTCTTTCTTCTTGACCTTTCCAACGATGAAACCGACCAGATCGTATACGTGGTCAGGGTAGAATCGAGTCAACTGCGCGGTCTCGCCGCCGACCAGTGCCATTTTTTCTTTCTTGCATGCCTTGGCGATTCCGCTCACGATATCGACAAGCACTTTCGGCATGACCTTTGAGAAGCCGATGTAATCCATGAAGAAGAGAGGCAGCGCACCAGTGGTCAGGATATCATTGATGCAGTGATTAACAAGATCGGCGCCCACGGTGTTATTGACACCGGTAGCGCAGGCGATGAGTATTTTCGTGCCCACGCTGTCACAACTGCTGATAAGGACATCATCATTGAAAGAGTATATACCGCCGAAAAGTCCGAATTCAGAACGTGTGCCGCGGCTGAATGTCTTTGCGACGTGTTTCCCAATACCCTTTCTCACCAGGTTCAGTGTGTCAATATCGACGCCGGCATTCTTGTACAACATATTCTATTTTATTCGGATTTTAATGCAATTGCAAGAGTAATTGACAGGTCATGCAAATGAGTTATACTTGATCGCAGCATGAGGAGGAAATATCATATGAGGAGCGACATTGAAATCGCCCAATCAGCCAGGTTGACGCCGATTCTGGAATTGACTGCGCGTTTCGGCATTCATGAAGATTGTGTTTTCCCCTACGGTAAATACAAGGCAAAGATATGTCTGGATGTTTTTGAAAGGGTAAAGAACAATCCATCCGGCAAGATCATACTGGTCACGGCAATGACACCCACGGCCTTCGGTGAAGGTAAGACCACGGTCGCAATCGGCCTGAGTATGGGTTTGAACAAAACAGGCAGGAGCTCGATCGTTGCTCTGCGTGAACCCTCTCTCGGTCCGGTCTTTGGCATTAAGGGTGGTGCTGCGGGCGGCGGGTATGCCCAGGTTGTGCCGATGGAGGAGATAAACCTTCATTTTACGGGTGATATTCATGCTGTGGGCGCCGCGCACAATCTCTTGTCTGCAGTGCTTGATAATCACATACATTTCGGCAATCCACTTGATATTGATGAACGTGAGATGTACTTTACCCGGGCAATGGACATGAATGACCGGAGTCTACGCAGGATCGTCATCGGTCTTGGCGGGAGGGCCAATGGTCCGGCACGCGAAGATGGTTTCATCATAACAACTGCGAGTGAGGTCATGGCGATTCTCGGCCTCTCAAATTCAGTTGCTGAGTTGAAGGAGAGGTTGGGTAATATACTGGTCGCGTCCAATATGGAGAGGGAACCGGTTTATGCGAGAGACCTGGGCGTGCATGGAGCGATGGCAGCCCTGCTCAGCCAGGCGATAATGCCCAATATTGCACAAACAATTGATCAGACCCCGGCCTTCATACATTGCGGACCGTTTGCGAATATCGCACACGGTACGTGTAGTATTGTATCTATCAAACTGGCGCAGAAGTTTTGCGATTACACGATTGTTGAAGCTGGATTCGGTTCTGATCTCGGTGGCGAGAAATTCATCGATATCGTCTCCCGCATTGGAGGTATCAATGTGAGTGCGGCCGTGATCGTCGCGACCATCAGGGCTCTGAAACTACACGGCGGAGCTCTGGAAAAGGATACGAATAAGGGCACGATAGAGAATCTGCAGAAAGGTCTGCCAAATCTCGGCAAACACATCGAAAACATGAAGAAGTTCGGACTGCCGCCAATCGTGGCGATAAATGTCTTTGAAGGTGATAGCGAGGAAGAGATCGAGGCCGTGAAAGAATACTGCCGGGCGCAGAATACGCCGTCTGCCGAGGCGCGCGTCTTCACGCATGGCGCAGAGGGCGCGTTGGAACTGGCTGAAATCCTTGCCAGGGTCACCCAGGAAGAAGAGTCGAGGATGAAGCCGATATACGGGATAGACGAAACAGTGGAGAAAAAGATCGAAACAGTTGCCCGTGAGATATACGGCGCGGATGGCGTCATTTACACAACGAGGGCAGAGAGAGACATAAGGAGGATTGGCAAATTCGGTTTGGATAAATTACCGGTATGTATCGCAAAGTCGAACAGTTCGCTTTCCGATGATCCAAAATTATTGGGACGACCAGAGAATTTCAAGATCACGGTCTCAGGCGTGAACATATCGGCTGGTGCAGGTTTTCTCGTCCCCCTGGCCGGCGATGTCATGCTCATGCCCGGTTTGCCGAAAGTACCGAACGCGACCAAAATAGATATTGACGAAATGGGCAGAATACATGGACTCTCATGACAAAGATGATTGCAGCGACAAGGGATAGATTACAGAGATATTATTGGTAATGATTCCTCTAACTTCGTTCGAGATGCTGATTTGTGTAACCAAATCCGAGATTTGGGCACAGATCGCAGCCGCGATACGGTAGTTCCGGAGGCTTAGTATGCCAGCGAATCTACCGCCACAGTACTTCGATGTAGAAAAGAAATATCGGGAAGCAAGAGATCTGAACGAGAAGCTTGCTTGTCTCCAGGAAATGCTGGCGATCATCCCGAAGCATAAGGGTACGGAAAAACTCCAGGCCGACTTGAAGACGAGAATCTCCA
>JBFEPB010000255.1:0-3135 GCA_041550295.1 bacterium
AAATTCGCCGAAGATCGTGAGTTAACCGTAATACTCTGCGTCGATGCCTCTGGCTCGGGCCATTTTAGCACGCGCAGGCAACTCAAGATCGAGCAGGCGGCAGAGATAGCAGCAACACTTGCTTTCTCGGCTGTAAGAAATAATGATAAGGTCGGTCTTTTATTCTTCACCGATCATGTAGAGAAATATGTTCCGCCGAAAAAAGGAAGATTCCATGTTTTGCGTCTCATCCGAGATATTCTTTTCTTTGAACCGAAGAGTAAGGGGACAGATGCGACGCTGGCGCTCGAATTCCTGATGAACATACTCAAACGGCGCGCTATATTATTCTTTATCAGCGATTTCATCGGCAAAGGCTTCGCCTCAAACACCCTGAAGGTCCCGATGGGCATCGTTGCTCAGCGACACGATTTCGTTGCGATCACAATCACCGATCCAGCTGAAGATAGGTTGCCAAAGATCGGCCTCGTTTCGCTGGAGGACGCAGAGACAGGAGAGATCGTGACCATAGATACGCGAGACCAGAAGCTGCTCGATGCTTTTCGCGCTCGCCGCCTTGAGCAGATCCACGAAAGACAACAGCTATTCAAATCATTGGGTGTTGACAGTATCGACCTGTTCACAACTGAAGATTTCACACCAGCGCTCCACAAATTCTTCCGGGAGAGAGCAAGGAGGCTCAGATGATCCTGTTTCTGTTCTTCACCCAGATTCAGGTAAAGGCAGAACTCGGCGCCGCAGACATGAGCCGGACTCTGACCGTCGGTGACCCTTTTGAGATTATCCTCACGGTAGAACACCCAGGAGAAATCAACACCTCAGAACCATTCGCCGATAGCCTGGAGCCATTCATGATTGTGGAACAACAGAGCCGTCAGGTAGAGAAGGCGGGAAGGATCGTGAAAGTATATACATACAGTTTTGTGTGCTTCGGTACAGGGCAGTTGAAAATACCAGCCTTCAAATTAATTATCCAGAGAGGAGATGTGCTGGATACGTTGTACTCCAATACGGTGGATGTAAGAGTAGCGAGCGTGTTGCCTGCTGAAATGGATGATATCAACGATATCAAGGGGCCGGTCAGGTTCCCGAATTTCATGCCCTTGATAGTCTCGGCGATTCTGTTGTTGGTTGCCGCTGCTGGCTACCTTGGATATCGGTACTTCAAGAGGTTCAGGAGGGCGGAAGCACTTGCACGGTCACTGGTTCCGCCCTGGATCGAGGCGATGCTTGCTCTGGAGAAAATACCGGTTGATGAGTGGTTGGGTAAGGGTTTAATAAAAAGATACTACTACTCATTGTCTGAGATCCTGAAGAGATACCTCGAGAGAAGATTCGGGTTCAAGGCCGCAGAGCAGACGACGACAGAGATTGCGGATAACCTGAGGTCGCTGAGGATTCCACAGCGCGATGAATTCAGAGAGTTCTTTACGCGTGCCGACATGGTAAAGTACGCCAAGTACGTGCCGCCTGCTGGTGAGGTTGCTTCCGCGATAGAATCGGCAAAGGACCTGGTTACAATGACAAAACCAGAGGATGTAAAGCCGGAGGAGAAGTGAGATTCGCGCATCCGTGGTATCTATTGCTGCTTATGCTACTCATACCTCTGGTTTACTTTGAGCTGAAGAAAAGAAGTTCGGCAGTAGTATTCTCTGATGTTACATTTCTGAAAACCGTGGGTATACGAAGTAGAGTAATGCAATATCTGCCAGTCTTCCTGAATATTATAGTGCTCTCTCTTGTGGCCATCGCCCTGGCCAGGCCGCAGCAGGGCAGGGTGTATGAAGAGGTCGAAACGCGGGGTGTCGATATCATGCTCTGTCTCGATGTTTCCACATCAATGAGGGCCGAGGATTTTCAACCGAAAAATCGTTTGTATGTTGCCAAAGAAAGGGCGAAGGAATTCATTGAAAGGCGAAAGGGTGACCGTATCGGGCTTGTGATCTTTGCCGCCGATGCTCTTACGCAGTGCCCATTGACATTGGATCACCAGGTTCTCAAAGGTCTGATGGATTACGTCGATTTCGGCGTGCTCGAGGATGGGACTGCGATCGGAACCGGCTTGGCTACAGCTGTCAACCGCTTGAAAGAATCGAAGGCAAAAGAGAAGATAGTCATCTTGTTGACCGACGGTGTTAATAATCGGGGTGAGATCGATCCGGTGAGCGCCGCGAAAATAGCAGATGCCTATGATGTAGCAGTTTACTGCATCGGTGTTGGCACCAAGGGTTTGGTTCCATACCCGGTGGATCATCAGATCTTTGGTCGGACATACACACAGGTTGAAATCGATTTCGACATGGATATATTGAACGAAATCGCTGGTATTACTGGAGGGCATGCATATCTTGCATCGGACGCCGCAGCCTTGAGAACTATCTATGAAGAGATCGATGAAATGGAACCAACTACCTTTAAGACGATCGAACATACTGTGTACGACGAAAAGGGGGATAATTTCATGGTACCCGCGGCTTTGATTTTTATCGCCAATATCCTTTTGGGTTTTGTACTTTTCAGGAGAATGCCGTGATCATGTGGGTCTCGCCACAATATCTGTATTTGCTGATGCTGGTTCCATTAATGATCCTGGGGGTCATTCTATATGTGCTGCGCAGGAAGTCACGACTGAAGGTTTTTGCCGACGAGAATATAATCCCGAAGATAACCGCTTCGGTAAGCACGCGTCTTCAGTTACTGAAACCAATCCTGCTGATTCTGGGATTTGCGTTGCTTGTCGTCGGTCTTGCCCGGCCGAAATGGGGTGAGAAACTGCAGATCTACGAAGGTAAGGGCATTGATGTTGTGATCGCGCTGGATGCGTCTAAGAGCATGCTGGCGCAGGATGTCAAACCCAACCGTCTGGATCGGGCAAAGACCGAGATTGAACTGCTGCTCGATGATCTTTATGGAAACAGGGTGGGCATAACCGCATTCGCCGGAGAATGTTATGTCATGTGTCCATTGACAACCGATATTGAGGCGGCGAAATTGTTCCTCGACATTATTTCGCCAGATGTAGTGCCAAAACCGGGGACGAATCTCGAAGAGGCGATAACGGTTTCGAGTTCTCTTTTCGATTCCAAGGAGGATACGCACAAGGCGTTGATATTGTTCACTGACGGAGATAATCTT
>JBFEPB010000256.1:0-3134 GCA_041550295.1 bacterium
AAATTGATGTCAACGGACTGCCCGATGCGGCGCGGAGGACGGTGTTCACAGGCGGTCGATGTCGATCTTTCTGATGTTGACACCATTATGTCTTTGACTATAATAACCGTACTCAGCTAGAAAGGAGGAATGAATGGAAAAAATTACGATCAGTGTAATTAAAGCCGACATCGGCGGTTATGTCGGACATTCCAGTATGCATCCGAATATTCTGACCAGTGCTATGCAATCACTGGAAAAGGCAAAAGGCAAAGGCGCAATCGTGGATTTTCACGTCACTCACTGCGGCGATGATCTGGATCTGATCATTACGCACCGGCTCGGTGAAAACGCGGGTGATATCCACAAAATGGCGTGGGATATATTTCTTGACTGCACCGAGATCGCCAAAGAATTGAAACTCTATGGAGCTGGTCAAGACCTGCTGTCCGATGCATTCGCCGGCAATGTGAAGGGATTGGGCCCGGGTGTGGCGGAGATGACTTTTGAGGAGAGAAAGAGCGAACCAGTGATCATCTTTGCTGCTGATAAAACATCGCCTGGTTCTTGGAATTTGCCGCTTTACAAGATGTTCGCCGATCCATTCAATACTATTGGATTGGTTATCGACCCTTCGATGCATGATGGTTTCAGCTTCGACGTGCTCGATGTTTTTGACAACAAAACGGTTACCCTTAATTGTCCCGAGGAAATGTATGATCTGTTGGTGCTCATCGGCGCCTCAGAGCATTATATTATCAAAGGGATACACAAGAAAAGTGGGGAGATCGCGGCTGCCACTTCAACCCAGAAGGTGAACCTGATGGCCGGCCGGTACGTCGGCAAGGACGATCCGGTAATGATCGTGCGCTGTCAGAGCGGGTTGCCGGCGGTTGGCGAAGTGTTAGAGCCGTTCTCGATGTCTTACATGGTGACCGGTTGGATGCGGGGCTCGCATTGGGGACCATTCATGCCCGTTTCGGTAGCCAATGCTAATCCAACACGTTTTGATGGTCCGCCGCGCGTGATCGCCCTCGGTTTTCAGGTAACTAATGGTACCCTCATCGGTCCGCGTGATATGTTTGCGGATCCGAGCTACGATCTTGCGAGGGAGCAGGCTAACGAGATGGCGAATTACATAAGACGGCACGGTCCTTTTGAACCGCAGCGTCTTCCTCTTTCTGATATGGAATACACGACGCTGCCTCAGGTGCTCAAGAAGCTCAAAGGAAAGTTCAAGTAGAGCGTCAGCGATCAGGCAACAACAATTTCTTAGAGATCACTCCTGCCAGCCGTCAGGGCGCGCATTGCCTTGAAATATCATAGGTCCTGATATGTTCTATATCACATTCCTTCTTCTCGCACAGATATATGACCCGGGTGCTACGGGCTACACCTTTGTCAAACTCGGCGTCGGGGTGAGACCGGTCGCGATGGGAAATGCCTTTGCCGCCCTGAGCGACGATGAAAATGCGGTTTTCTGGAATCCGGCGGGGTTGGGTCTCGTGAATAGTTACCGTGTTGCCGCTATGTTCATGAATCATGTGACCTATCTGAATTATTACAATCTGACGTCGGCAATTCCGACGGATTATGTCGGTACCGTTGGTATCGGAATGTCATATCTTGGTGCTGGTGATACCGAGTACTCGGAGAACGGTGAGGAGCTGGGTGATTTCACAAATTCGGATATGCTTCTGAATATAGGTTATGGTCAGTCATTTGGAAGGCGCGGCACGTTTAGCGCCGGGGGCGCGGTTAAGGTGGTACGGAGCCAGTTGTACAGTTTCAGTTCGTATGGATTACTGCTTGATGCTGGATTGCTTCTGAATCCCGTAAAATACCTGTATCTGGGAACAGTGGTCAAGAATTTCGGCACACGGCGTCGTTTTATTGAAATGTGGGAGTACCCGCCACTGAACTTTCGGCAGGGGGTAGCAATCAAGCTGCCGGTAAGCACGAACCAGCTGGCATTGAGTTGTGAATATTCCTACTATCCGGATTCCAAATCCACGTTCTCGATCGGCGGTGAAGTCCTGATCCGTGATCCGAGGATTCTTGGGTCATCGAGCGGAAGAAGGATCTCCGGTTTTGCCGTGATGGCCGGATATCAATCTGGCTATGGGGAGGGGACCTTTTCCGGATTTTCTTTAGGCTTTTCTCTCGAGATATCTGTGAACACGGGTCTGTTTCTTGATGTCAGCGCGCTGCTGCTCTCTTATGGTTATCTCGGCACGTCAGAGCGCCTCGCATTAGGATTGAATTACGTGCCCACTCGAGGGCGCGCAAGCAGGTAGAATAGGCAGAGCGGGCGTTCCATATCATAAAACCATCTCCACCCGCGGCAAGAACGCCGTGGATCTGGCTGAAAACATAGTCTGCATCATAATTCTCTGCACGGTATTCAAAGCCCTGCACAAACGGAACCACATTGACCGATTCAGGTAGTTTGCCAAAGGCTTCGCGCACCGAGTCGAAATATATCCAGTAATTACGCCACAGCTCGGTTTCTTCATTCTTGAAAGCTCGTCCAAAATGTGAAGGGTATAACATTGGGTAGAGTACGTCGACGAACTCGCCGAGCCGTGCCAGGTCCTGTCCTTCAGCGATCAGGGGATGCCATACGGTAAAACCAAAAACACATATGCCGATCTCGGCGTCCACTTGTTCCCTTGCTTTCTTTAAAAAACCTGCTATGGCATCGACACGCGATCCTTTGACCTTTGACAATCTTATGCGCCCGACGTCGCCATCGGTGGGGAAGCGGATGTAATCATAGGCCACAGACTCTATTCCGTGTGCAACGATCTCTTTGCTAATGGCTAAAAGATAGTCCTGCACTTCTTCGTGGAAGGGATTTGTCCATGCCATGTCTTTCTTGTCCAACCATATTTCACCACTGTCGTTCCTGATCCCCAGCTTCTTGTGGCGAGCAAGATAATTATCGCGAAAACAAACGATGCGGGCGATCAATTTCAGGTTATGCTGGTCCGCTGCCTGCACCAGCTGGTTAACGTCAAAGTGCCTTTTGACCGCACCTGTCTTTTCGGCCAGTTCCAGTTCCGAGCCATAGGTCAAGAATCCGTAGTCGCTCTTGAAATCAACTACGACCGCATTGATTAGACCCGAGTCTACCATCCGATATATCTCGTCCC
>JBFEPB010000257.1:0-3131 GCA_041550295.1 bacterium
GCGGTAGGCCTTGTTTGCATAACCATACCCACCCAACCTATGAAACCTTTCCTCGGCATGCTCACACGCCAGCATCGATTCTCGTGAATGCGGGTCAGAACTGATATTTTCTCGAGCGGTCTCCAACTCTCGCAGACAATCGTTATATTCGCGTAGCACCTCATCTCTCAAATTGCTGCCGCGCAGAACCATGTCCTCCTGTGGAAGATAGCCAAACTTGATGCCACGCTGCTGTTCTACACAGCCGTTCGACGGTACAACATCACCCTTGATGATACGGAGCATCGTCGTCTTACCGCTGCCGTTGGGGCCAACCAATCCAATACGGTCGCGAACGTTGACACTGGCGTTCACATTGTGGATCAACGTCCGCTCACCTATGGAATACTCGAGATCACATAGTTTAATCATGTTCACAGTGCGTTCCTTACATCATACAGGAATCGTATGATTAGTCAAGCCAAGAAATACCCAAGCAACAATCTTGACATATTATCAATGTTATATATAATTCAAAAAGTAAAGCGTGCTACACGCATTGAAATGAAAGGAGGTGACTCCACAACGAAAAAGGTGTTTGTTTAAGTATTGCTCCAAAGGAGGAAACGCATGAAGCATATCGTGGTTATCACGATTATGGTGTCGCTCTCTTTCGGGTTGGTCACCGAATCCTTTAGGTATCAATCAACCGCCGGGCTCTTTGAGGATGATTATGACCTCTTGTTCGATCCGGCAAGGATACCCGAAATCACAGGAGCTCGGCTATGGACAGGCCTCGCCAACTTCGTATCTGGTGATGAAAACCTGTTCTCAGGCTCGAGCCAGCCGTTTTTCATCATCGGCGGCGTCTACGGCATGGGCAACTATTATCCGGGGCTGATGTATGACCGCCGTTCAGACAAAACGGCTCTCTATACAGGCCTTAACGGTCCCGGTGGCGATCAGCTCTTCGGAGACGCGGAGGTAACAACCATTAACTGGAACAATCCTGATACGCTGGGCAATTTCGCAGATCGAACGGTGGAAACCAACACGGCATCCGCGTACCAAGCGATAAGCAGCAGTGATTGGTATCTCGCGGCAGCGACGAAAGTAAGAGACGACATCCGTTTTGGACTTGGTTATATGCATCGCGACTACACGATGAAGTATACCAATCCAGCGGATAATTTCGGTTACTACTTTGCCAGAGAAGATCTCATAGGCGATACGACAGAATACCTCCAAACAATAGACTTTGCTGGCGATGACATTGCCAAGACAAGCGAGAATGATTTCATACTGAGCACCTGGCTGGACCGCCAGAACATTTCCTTCGGATTGAATTTCACATTCGCCCTATTGAATTCAAAGAACGAAAATCTGATCATCGGCGATTCTGCTGAATACGACTTTCCGATGCATCCCGATACGAGCTACACCCTCGTATCGATCTTCGACACCGCTACGCAGCCGCGGTCGGGCAACAGGATATCGATCGGGTTAAAGTCATTCTACGACTACAATGAGAACGCCCAAGGCAGATTCTATCTTGACTTCCTCACGCAGTCTCTTGATTACGGCGATGACGCAATGGATCACTTCTTCAAGACACGTGAGGAAAGCTATGACGACTACACATGGGATACATTGAATACGGTTACACATTACGATGGTACAAGCAACAGCAAAGGCCTGAGAGCAGGGACAAAACATCTCTTCAATATCAATCCACGGTTCAAGTTCGGCATCGGTATTTTCTTCGGCACCGTCTCATATACAGATTCCACAACGACCATTGATACGACAATCTCGATTCGGGTATATGACAACGGCGATACAATATCAGGTCCCCAGGATTACACACGCACCATTACGCAGAGTGAAACCTGGACGACCCTGGTCGAAGGCACGGTGAACAGTTTTGTCATACCGGTCGGCATTGAATTCGCCATTGCCAAACCGCTTGTTTTCAGGTTGGGAGCACAGCACACGCTATCCTACAATGATTTCACCACGACCACTGAGCTGATCGACTATGAACCGACACGTACGCTAACTATCTATGGTAATGGTAACCAGACCGAAGTCATAGAAGACCCGGGTCCGAGGCCCGAGCGTTCGGTGGAACAAGAGACCGAGAAAATCCCGACGACCGACTATTACTATGGACTTGGCTGGATGGTCACTGATAATCTCCAGCTCGATCTAATGGGGTTCAACGAACTCACCGATCTATCCAACTGGAGGCTTTCCGCAACATTTAGGTTCGACTGAGCACACTCTCGTTTAATTGACAGTAGCCGGTAAGGCTACCTGGAAGAGGGAAGGATTGTATCCTTCCCTCTTCTTCGCACAAAGCTTGATTTTCATATCCCAAAGGATATAATAATCATACATCAATTATAGAACGAACATACAAAATCCCTGAAGTATCCATAGAGCCTATCTCTCGAACTTATCAGACTTCGACCCGATGCCCTTTTTCCCCAGCATCCCGACCCGATAACCGCCATTGATCATGGATCTCAACAAATACCAGGAACTGATCAGGAAAATATACTTCGAGAAGGACTCAAAGAGGGGGCTGGACAAGACATTCAACTGGCTTGTCGAAGAGATCGGCGAGTTCTCGCGGGCGATACGCAAGAAAGACAGAAAAAAGATCAAGGAAGAATTCGCTGACTGCCTCGCCTGGCTCCTATCAGTCGCCTCAATACTGGACATCGACGCCGAAGAAGCGATGGATAAATACGGAGACGGCTGTCCCAAATGCCATAAGGCGCCGTGCAGATGCACGGAATAAGTCCACAGGTTTGGGTTGAGATGCTGGAAAGGAAACGGCACAGACAGCGACAAGCACCGACTAAAAGCAGGTCATCGGACGCTGCGAGCAGACAGGAAAAACCCAAGAAAAGAATTGCCAGTTTCAGAGACCTTGATATATATCAAAAATCTTATATGGCGGCCGTTACTGTGATAAAACAGGTTGTCCCAAAACTACCCGGCGAGGAGATGTACGACTTGGCCAGTCAACTCAGACGTTCATCCAAAGCGATACCGCGACTCATTGCCGAAGGGTATTCAAAGAAACATCAGCTCAAGGGTTTTCAGAAGTATCTCGACGATGCATTAGCAGAAAGCAATGAGAC
>JBFEPB010000258.1:0-3126 GCA_041550295.1 bacterium
ACAGCTAAAGGCCATGGTTGGCGCAGCACTAGGAGAGGAGGAAGAATGAAGAACAACGCCGTCCCTAAAATAATTGCATTCTGTTGTAACTGGTGTTCCTATGCTGGAGCCGACGCCGCCGGAACTTCAAGGCTCCAAATGAAACCGCATTTTAGAATCGTACGAGCAATGTGTTCAAGCCGGATAGACCCGGAGTTGATACTCGGTGCCTTGAAGAGAGGCGCGTGGGGTGTATTGGTGGCTGGTTGTCATCCGGGTGACTGCCACTACGTGTCAGGTAACTACCGCACCCAGAAGAGGATCGCGCTGCTCAAGAACCTGCTGAAAGAACTCGGTATCGCTCCTCAACGGGTACGGCTGGAATGGATATCTGCCAACGAAGGTGGTAAATTTCAGAAGGTCGTCAACGAATTCATAGATGAGATGTCAGCGCTGGGACCACTCGAATTGAAAGAACAGCCAGCCGCCAAGGAGGCATAATGATCAAGAAGATTGAGATATCACCCGAGAATGAGAAGTTCTTGAACAAAGTTAATGAACTCAGCGGACAGGTTATCACCCTCTGTGAACAATGTGGCACTTGTTCAGGTGGTTGCCCGCTCGTCACTGAAATGGACATCACGCCGTCACAGATGATGAGACTCGTTCAATTAGGCCAGAAAGAAGTGCTCGATCACAAGGCCATCTGGGTATGTGCTTCTTGCTTTACGTGTACGGTCAGATGTCCACGCCAAATCGATGTCTCCAAGGTGGCTGAGGCACTTAGACAGATTATTTTGCGCCAAGCCGTAGATCATATCGATATCAAAGCGATCCCTAAAGAAGAAATAGCCTGCTTACCTCAAATCGCACTGGTCAGTGCCTGCCGTAAATTCACAGGATAGGAGGAAGAACATGAATTCGACCAATACCAAAGAAATCAAATCAACATCCACCAGCAACGTGAAATTCCCCTATTACCCGGGGTGCACCTTAAAAACGACGGCCAAGAATTTCGAAAACTCAGCGATCGCTACGGCGCGCGCCCTCGGTGTTGAATTGCTTGAGATCCCCCGATGGAATTGCTGTGGTACGGTTTTCTCCCTTGCACAAGATGACCTGATCCATCATGTGGCTTCAGTTCGTAATTTCATCAGGGTTCAGGAAATGAATGACTACGGGCTGGTCAAGAACGAGAATCGCTTGGTGACCCTGTGCTCAATGTGTTTCAATACTCTGAAGAGCACGAATCGCCGCATGAAAGAAAATACAGAGGATCTGCAAAAGATCAACGAACTCATGTACCGAGAGGAAGACTACAAGGGCAATGTTGAGGTACTGCACTTCCTGGAGCTATTAAAGTCACTCGGCTACGACAAAATTCGCGACAAGGTGACCAAACCGCTGAAGGATCTGAATATCGCTCCATATTACGGGTGCATGATCCTGCGGCCAAAGGAGATCGCGATAGATGATCCCGAAGATCCGACGATACAAAAGCATATTCTCGAAGCCCTCGGCGTATCTGTCATCGACACGCCGTACAAGAAAGTATGTTGTGGAAGTTATCAAACCGTCAAAGACAAATACATTGTTGCTGAATTGGCATATGACATACTCACGCATGCACGTAAAAAGGGCGCAGAGGCAATGACCACGGTCTGTCCTCTATGTGCTTTCAATCTTGACCAACGTCAGCAGGCCGTGAAGGAGAAACATCCTGATTTTGAAGAAATGCCGGTATTCTACATTACCCAATTGATGACTATTGCCTTTGGCATGGACAAGGAAGTCTACGGATTTGACCAGAATTATGTCGATCCAAGACCGTTGCTGAAGAGCAAGTCGTTGATCGAAGATTAGGAGAGTAAATAATGGAAGACAATAAAAGCCCAATCATGGATAGAATCGCAGAAGCGAATAAGGCAGCTACGACAGGAATCGACGCGAAGGATATCGAAAACTGGATCACAATTCACATCATGGGAAAAGCTTATGAGGTCCCTGCAGACCTTACAATACTGACGGCAATGGAGTATGCCGGCTACAAGTTTGTGAGAGGCGTCGGCTGTCGGCAAGGCTTCTGCGGTGCCTGCGCTACTGTTTTCAGGAAAAAGGGTGATTACAAGCTGCAGACCGGTATGGCATGCCAGACCCGGGCCGAAGACGGCATGTATCTGGTTCAAATACCCTTCACTCCTGCTGAAAAAGCAGTCTACGACGTCACAAAGGAACCGTATGAAGCATCGGTCTTCATTAAGTACTATCCGGAAGTGACAAGATGCGTGTCATGCAATACCTGCACAAAGGCATGCCCCCAGGATCTTGAGGTCATGGATTATGTACAAGCCGCAATCCGCGGTGATTTTGACGGGCTGTCAGACATCTCTTTCGATTGTATTCAGTGCGGTCTCTGTGCAATGAGATGTCCTGCCGAGATCGTGCAATACCATGTCGCCCAGCTCGGCAGAAGGATGTTCGGGCGCTACGGATTGGGTGTACCAGATCATCTTAGAAAAAGGGTGAAGGAAATCACCGAAGGAAAATTCCAGAACGAAATGGATAAGCTTGTCAGCTGTTCGACCGAAGAACTTCGAAAGATATACACTGAGCGCGACAAAGAGCCAGAATAAGGAAGGAGCAAGAAATGGCAGAATTGAAATACATTGAAGGCTACCCTGAGAACATCAGAAAAGAAATCGACAAGGTTACAAAGACACGTGAGAAGAGAATAAACTACACTCCGCCCGCCATGACGATGAAAGAACGGGACGAAGTCCTCCGAATCCACCCGGATTATGCCCCTGGCGGCAAGCGCGAACTCAAGGTCGGCCCTAACCAAGGCAGCCTTACACCAAATGAAGTTGCCGATCTTCTTGAGGCATACCCTCTGATCGAAAAGGATGAGGTAAATATCTCCCAGATCGACTACGACACGGATATACTGATCATCGGCGGCGGCCTTGCTGGCACCTCTGCGGCGCTGTGGGCAAATGACAGTGGCATTCCTACCGAACGTATACTCCTCACTAACAAATTGAGGCACGGTGATGCTAACTCGATAATGGCCGAGGGCGGCACGCAGGCGGCGGATCGCGAAGTCGACTCGGTCATGAAACATTACATCGATACGATCGGTGGAGGACA
>JBFEPB010000259.1:0-3119 GCA_041550295.1 bacterium
CAGGTTTAACCCTTGGCGCAGGATGAGCCAGCGTCACCTGAATTTCACAGTCTTGTTTGTTGTTTTAC
Source organism: bacterium (assembly GCA_041550295.1). Classification (GTDB taxonomy): domain Bacteria; phylum Hydrothermota; class Tepidihabitantia; order SM23-42; family SM23-42; genus SM23-42. The sequence goes on from JBFEPB010000259.1 coordinate 69, forward strand.
AAATTGTTATTTGGGATTTCCAGAAAAGTCGAGGGGCTAAACAACGGGTGTGCTAACGGCTATTTTTCTCCAGATGATAGATTATTCTTGACTTTCTCATCGGTGCTGCTATTATTTGCCCGTGGAGAAGTTGAACAGGCTGATCGATCAGACTATTTTAAAAGCCGATGCAACCAATGCCGACATTCAAAAATTCATTAGAGAGGTCGCACAGTACAAATTCTTTGCCGCCGTGGTCAACCCATGCTGGGTTCCGGCCCTGATCGATGGTTTGCCCGAAGGCATCAAGATCTGCAGCGTAGTGGGATTCCCGTTAGGCGCTTCAACTACACGCACCAAGGTATATGCAGCACAAGAACTGATAAATATGGGGTGTGATGAGATCGATATGGTCATGAACATTGGTCGGCTAAAGGATAAAGATTTCAAGTATGTGGGTAAGGAGATAAAAGCGGTGGCCGAGGTTATTGCTGGCAAGGTCCTGAAGGTGATCATTGAGACCTGTTTACTCGACCGCGAGGAGAAGGTCGCGGCGGCTAATATCGTGAGGGAAAGCGGCGCGCATTTTGTCAAGACATCCACTGGATATTCTACCCAGGGTGCCCAGATCGACGACGTGAAGTTGCTGCGTTCGATTGTGGGGGCCAATTTTGGGGTTAAAGCGTCAGGTGGCATCAGAACCTATGAACAAGCGCAGGAAATGATTACAGCCGGCGCAAATCGTCTCGGCACTTCAAGTGGTGCGGCAATACTCGAGGCCGCATCTAAGAGCAGAGTACCTTGATCTGCACCAGGTGATATGTACGATATTGCGTGATTTAGCTGAATTTATTAAAGGCAATTCTTCTTCTATACTTCAGAAAAAAAGTCATTAAATATCGACGTTTTTCCATAAGACCCCTTGACAAATCACGATTTTTCAATATAATTAAATGTCAAATGAAAAAATTGTCTGAAAGGAGGTGCCAATTTAATGACAAAAGTCACAGTCTACGACGGTGAGTCTTTTGATAACGCCTTGCGTCGTTTCCGAAAGTCAGTGGAACGAGCCGGTATCTTGAGAGACGTCAAACGGCATGAAGTCTATGAAAAACCGAGCGAAAAACGTAAGAGACGTCTTATTTCGGCGCGTAAGAAAGAATGGAAGCGACAAAGGGAGGAGATATAACACGAACCCACGCTGAGGATGTCTTAGAGCTGCCAAAAATTCTCAGATCCCTCTCAGACCATTGCTGTACCGAGCCTGGCAAGAAAAGGGCAATGGAATTGTGCCCGTTGAAAACGCAGGCGTCGGTGGAATGCGAGTTGGAAACGATGCAGCGAATAGAGAGATCAGGTGAGACGGCTGATTTTTTCGCTCCTTATGAATCTGGCGAGTTGGGCAGGCGAGTTCAGACAAAGGCATTTATATCGGCCGAAGAGTTGTTCCAGATAATGAGGTTCATTTCCTTTGTAAAAAACCTGGTGAAGCAGTTCAAGAACAGCAGGTTGTACGATTTGTTTGAGGATCTGCACAGCTATGACGACCTGCAGCGTGAGTTGGGCGCGAGGATCGATGAAACCGGAGTAATAAGGGACGATGCCAGTCCCGAGCTCCTGAGAATTCGGATCAAGAAGAAACGAGTGAACAGACGGCTGAGGGATTTCTTGAGCGGCATGCTACGGGATCAGCCAGATCTGTTCACCGAAACCATGGTCGTTGAACGCGCTGGTCATTTCGTGCTTCCGGTGAAGAGTAATTTCAAAAGGAAGGTGAAGGGCGTTGTACATTCATTTTCGAACTCTGGTGAAACAGTCTTCATTGAGCCGGAAGCGGTTGCAGAAGATGCCGCGCTTCTGATTGAACTGGATGAGGAAGAAAGGATCGAGATCGAATCGATCTTGCGCTGCTTGACCGATATGGTGCGGGATAATCTGAATATTCTTGAAAGTGACATCGAAAGAGTGGTTGAGTTGGATCTGCTTTTTGCCAAGATCGGTTTCGCAAGGGAACTGCATGCAAACCGGCCGGTCTTTGATCAACGGCTGCGCATGATTAATGCCTTTCATCCCATTCTGAAGCGGATCAATCAGGATGTCGTGCCCCTTAATTTTGATCTTAATTCAGGTAAGAACGTCCTTCTTATCTCGGGTCCGAATGCCGGCGGCAAAACCGTTGTCCTGAAGACGGTTGGTCTGGCTGCATTGATGGCAAAGTGTGGTCTTTTCATCCCTGCGGATGAGGGTAGTTCGCTGCCGTTTTTCGATCAAGTGTACGCCGACATAGGGGATGAACAGAGTATCGAATACCAATTGTCAACGTTTGCCGCACACCTGAAACAGGTAAAGACCGCCCTGGAAGGTGATGGCAATTCGCTTGTCTTGCTCGATGAATTGATGAGTCAGACTTCGGTTGAGGAAGGCGCGGCATTGGCATCCGCGATCCTAGATGAAATGAGCAGGAACAAAAATCTCGTCCTGGCAACAACGCATAACGAGAACCTCAAAATATTCGTGAGCAACCGGCCTGATATGTTGAACGCGGGAATGGAGTATACTGATAGGCCGACCTACCGTCTGATCCTCGGTGTGCCGCAACCGAGCAACGCGCTGAGATTAGCGCGAACCCTCGGTATAAAGGAAACTGTTTTGGAAAAAGCATCGTCTTTTATTGATGAGAAGAAAGTTTCCCTGAATGAGCTTTTTGAAGACCTTTCGAGCGAGTACAAGAATGTGGAGAAAGAGCGCGAGCATTTGTCCGCGATGATCAAGTCCTACGAGGAAAAGCTGGCTGCTTTCAACTTGAAGAAAAAACAGGAATCAGATGAACTGAGGTTGAAGTATCGCAATGAGTTGCAAAAGGCGAAGAGGGATATTGAACGGCTCATAAAAACGCTCAGAAAGGAAGGGCCGAAGCCGGACCTGGTACGCCAGACACGTGATTTCTTCAGAGAGCAGGATCACGCCGAACCGCGCGCCGAGCCTTATCACCCGAGTATCGGTGAGCTGGTAAGGATAAGAGAACTTCGTCGGATCGGTCAGGTCGTTGCCGAAAAAGGTGGCAAGTACAAG
>JBFEPB010000260.1:0-3109 GCA_041550295.1 bacterium
GAGCATCGTTGTCAGAAGGTATGGACCCATTGATGAATTTGCTATTGAGCCTGGTTCCTTTGAGGTTATCTTTGGGCTGAACGAGGCCGGCAAAACAGCGCTGGTGGAAATCCTGGTGCAAATTCTTTTCAAAAAAACCGCTGCCACTCTCAGATATGAAAAACCCGAACACATGGCCGTCGGGCTGAAGCATAACGAGCATATTTACAGCCTTCCGCAGAAGAAGGTGAACATTGATTTGCCTGCCGGGGATGTTGCGAACCTGATGTACGTTCAGGGTTCAGAGTCAACCGTGTTCGGTTCGCATGGCGTGACGCGATTCTGGGATGGAATCAAGACGATGCTCAGCAAAGTAGGTGCTGGTGTTACATTCACAAAGCTTGATGAGTATATATTTGATGCCGTCGATCTCCAGCCAGTGAAGGAGGAATGGAAACGTTCAAAGCAGGCTGAAATTGATGACGATCTACAGCGTAAGAAGGCGCTGGGTCATTTCATAGAAAGGATCGGTGAGATTGGAAAGAAAGAATCAGAATTGGCAAGAATGACCGCCAACAACAGCGCTTTAACCAAGCGAATTGAAGAAATCGACAACTACAGGAAGTATTTGACCTACTCCGAACTGGTTAAGTCGTACAATGCTTTCAGGGAGACCAAGACCGTTGCTCAGGATTACGAACGCTACAAGTACGAATATCTGACCGGGTGGCAGAAGCTTAATTTTGAGAGGAATGCAAGTGTAGGTGAGGGCAAGAAGGCCGAGGAGATCGAGAAAGATGTGAAGCAGCTCGAGGAGGAAATTGAAACTCTCCAGGGTGTCGATGAATACATCACCAAAGAAGGCCTGAAGAACTGCAAGGCAAGGCGCGATGCTCGCGGCAAGAAACCTTCCATGACCATACCTTCGCTCATCATCCTGCTCGCGACAGGTCTTGCAGCGCTCGGTATATTCAATATCTTACCATTGTTGCCGACTCTGGTAATTCTTGCGGGGGCAATTGTGTTTTTTGTATATTTGCTCTATCGCAGTAGCACCATAAAGAGAGCGATTGCTTATGATCGAGAGTATCTGGAGAAGGCACGTAAAGTTTTTCCGGAAATAAGTAGTGTAGATGAATTGCCTGAAAGAATAGAAAAAAATCAGCAGGAATTGATAACGAAGAGAACTCTCGCAGCAGAGAAAAGAAATATAATAGATCTTATGACCAGCGCAAGACCCGTCGATCTGATAGATAAGGAGATATCAATATTGTGCACAAAAACAGGACTTGCAGAGTTGGCTGACCTGGAAGTCAAATTGTCCGAAAAAAGAAAGATTGACGAAGAATTGAGCAGACTGGGAACAAGGCTGGCCGGGCTCCTTCAGGAAAATGACCCCAAGAAATGGGAAAGGATGATCAACGAGCGGAAAGTCAGGCAGCCAGCGAAAGAGGCTGATGTTTCAATGTATGAAGATCTCGTAGAAGAACAGCAAACGATACAACGTCAAATCGACGGCCTGACGCGTGAAATAAGACTTTTCCGCGACGTTGAACAGGCGAGGGTCGGTATAAGTGATGACCATGCCGCATTCGTTGAATATGAGCAGTTAGAGAGGAAGCTGAACGATTACGACCTGGAAAAAAAGGCGGCTCTTGCGGCACGGGAAATTCTCAGGGCTATGAGCGGAGAGCTCGATGAGTTCATACAAGACATCCTGCACGGCAAGGACAGCCTGAGTGAATACTTCAAAGTGGTGACGGGTCGGTATGTGCGTGTACATGTTGAGAACGAAAATTTCAAGGTCGAGGATAGCTCCGGCAATACCTACACGCTCGATAATCTCAGCAGCGGTACGCAGGATCAGCTACTCATGTGTTTTCGTATGGCGGCGCTCTCCAGGCTCTATGCGGAAGGCTCTTTCATGATTCTTGACGACGCCTTCATCTTCGCCGATTGGCAGCGGAGAGAAAGGCTTGCCCAATTGATCAAGGATTTTGTCGCGAAGGGGAATCAGGTGGTCTATCTGACCTCTGACGATCATACGCGTGACCTGTTGGTTGAATATGGGGCACGGGTGACTGTTTTGAAATAGACACACAGTATACTTCAATGACATTACCATCCAATGTTTGCGATAAACTGCTCGCCTGGGCCGGTATTGACGGATTGAGCTACGCGACAAAACCTCATTACAGGAAAAAACTACGTGTAATCAGAGATCAGATGAAGCAACTGTCATCCGATTTCGCGGAAGGCATACCTTCCGAGTCCAGGTATGCTCAGGCATATTCTGTGTACAATTTCCCACTGAACTTCATGAAGACGAGGCAAGTAGTTGGAGAACTCTCTTTACGCCGCCCTGATTACCTTTTGAATAGGCCGAAGTATAGCGTGCTCGACATTGGTTGTGGTGAAGGCGCCGGCATGTATGGCATATACTATGCTTTGAGAAGCCTTGGTGGTACAATGAAGATTCGCCTCACTGGTATCGATAATTCCCCGACAATGCTAGAGCATGCCCGGCAGATGGCTGCACATCTTCGGAGGCACGGTGAGGCAATGAGTGCAGCGTTTTTCAATCGGAACTTGGGCAATATCAGCAGTTCTCTGCCACGCAAGAAGTTTGACATCATTATCTGTAATAACTCCATTGCCGAGATAATGCGGGGGGAATCGATCCCGGTAAGGAGTATCGGGGCGCTGCTGGGGCATCTTTCCGAACATGGTCTGCTTGTAATAATTGAACCTGCTCTAAAGAAGTTTTCACGCCGCCTTATGCAATTACGTGATGATCTTGCCGGGCATAAAACAGCACAGGTGATTCTACCGTGTGCGCACGGAGGGCGATGTTCATTGCTACAGATCGACAGCCGCGACGAGTGGTGTCACGAGTCTGTAGCATGGAAGCCACCTGATTTTCTGAGCATCCTGAACGAGGGACTCAACCGGGAGATCGGCATTCTGAAGTTCGCATATCTGGTGATAGCTAAGACAAAGGCCCCGGTAGTTTGGCCGAACGGCTACCGCGTCATCAGTAGGTTACTCAGAGAAAAGGGAAGGATGAGATGCTTTCTGTGTACAGAGCACGGTAGGGTAGAGCTGGTGCGCTTGAACCGTTCAAAGAGTA
>JBFEPB010000261.1:0-3105 GCA_041550295.1 bacterium
GGCGGTCTTTACGGTACGAAGCGTGGTACCGATAGCCTTAAAATTCGGATAGGTCCTGGTTACCTGTTTAATCATTTTTTTGTAGCTTTCGATCTTCAGCTTTTCAAAGCTATCTTCGACCATCGGCTCGATATACCTTTTCTCAATGCCCATGAATTTGAAAGAAACGCCCATTGCCGCCCCAAAGACAAAACCTCCGATATGCGCCCAGTAAGCGGTGCCCGTTTCCATGCCCCAACTTGCCCCGAGGATTTGCTGCACGAACCATATGGGAAGCGCAATACCAGCATAGATCGAAAAAACACCGTAATATGGTTTGATGAGGAGAAGAAAAAAATATGCGAATCTGATCTTCGTCTTGAAGTGACGGATCATGAAGGCTCCCATGACCCCGGCAATCGCTCCTGAAGCGCCGATCAAAGGAACCCGGCTATCAGGAAACGCCAAGCCGTGGAAAATACCTGCTACAATACCGGCAGTAAGATATAACCCAAGAAAAACCTTCCAACTCCAATCATCTTCGATGTTGCATCCAACAAGCCAGAGGAATAACATATTGAAAAACAGGTGAAAAAAACCCCCGTGGAGGAACGTTGAAGTGAAAAGTTTGAAGAGATTGAAACGACTGGGAGTAAAGCCAAATCTATTGTACACGAACTGGTTGTTCTTTTCGGTGAAATTGTCATAGAGCCTTCTCCACTGCCGGTAATCTTCAGTACCGATCGGTATTATCTCACCAGCGAGGATCCGTTTGCGTATTTTGTCATAATCGAAATCACTCAGTAAATTTACGTCTTCCTCGATCAACTGGTACGTGTAGTACGATTCGATCTCCAGCATCCTTTCGTTCAATTGTTGCAGATCCGCTGCCTGACCACCTACGACCAAACTGGTAATAATCCATATGATGGAGTTTATGGCAATAAGACCGATGGTCACGTACGGGAGCCGTCTAACCCCCTCCTCGCTACCTATTGGGATCAGAAAAAACATTAAGTGAAATATATCAGAAAGTGATGAATTTGTCAACAAAAAATCTTGACTTCAAGAGCTTTTTGTATATAATGCAAATATGGGGTCGCAGTTCAGCCTGTCCCATAACTTCCGAAAGTTCTGCTTTCGTGAAGTTGATGAGGATCCCGTCCGCAAAGTGGACGGGAGTTAGAACGCCTGCCCTCGTATCACATAGGGGACGGCGCAAGAGTTAGAAGGGGTCGTAGTTCAGCCTGGTTAGAACGCCTGCCTGTCACGCAGGAGGTCGCGAGTTCAACTCTCGTCGGCCCCGCTTTTTTCTTCGAAAAAATGATTACGGTGATGCAAAGAAAGATTACAGAGATTGCTTAACGGCATCGATTACAGAGATGTAAGACTTTGACCCCAATGATTAGAACACTGGTTGAGCGAAATAAACAGCAACGGAACGAGGATTGTCAAATATTATAGATCAAAGAGACACAAAATGATGGCAATGATGTACAACACAATAGGCATAACACGGCGCATAATACCTTTGATGCTGTTCGTCGTCATTTTGACATCCCTTAACTGTGTATCTGATTCCACTGACAGTATCGGCACTCCCGTGCTGGTCGCGCCTGAAGACGGCACGACGATCGCTCAAAACCCGCCGCTTTTTGTCTGGCACAGCGTTGATGATGCAGTTATCTATAACCTTCAGGTAACCGATGGTAGTTTCGAGAATTTCGAGGATATTGTGATAGACGCTACGTGCAATCTGGACACTAATTACTTGCCATCTACGACACTCGGCGCAGACTCCTATCTCTGGAGAGTACAGGCAGTTGAAGGAGGCTGAGGTGGTGAGAGCGGGGATTGGTCTGATCCCTTTACATTCATAGTAGCCGGCGAAAATTCTTCCAATTAATTGCGCAATCAAGAAATTCGTACCGCGTACCCATGACACTTCCAGATTAAGCTTTTTCAGAAACAAGTAGGTATACTATCGCGGGAAAATCTGTTCGGCAATAATTGCCTGATCAGAAAGCCTGTGTATGCGCGCAATCATGCGCTTAATAGACAGTTCAACAGAGGCGAATGTAGGCGGAAATCCTCGCTTATCTTCGTTTTTAAGGTGCCCTGGATTAACAAAAATAATTCCATTCTCCTCTCGTATGACTGGCACGTGGGTATGACCGAAAAGCACGACATCGACTCGCCGATCACGAATCACATCCTCGGGCTTGAGATCGCCAGGCAGATCATTAGGATGCGAGACCGGAGTATGGGTCAACAGCAGGCGCCAGCCGACTATGTTCTTAATGATCCGATTCGGTATCTGTTCATCCTGGTACATATCACTAAAAACACCTGGGACTTTGATAACATCGTCCAACGCTATTTCATCAGGATCGGTATAATCATCTCCCAGGTGGATCAGCGTTGTAGCACTTCTTTGCTTTAGGAGATCAACCGCCCTGATGAGATTAACGATGTGTTTATGGGTATCACTTACAATACCAATTCTGATCATGCTGAATCACGACAACGAGAGAGACAAAATAAACAGCACTGCAAAAATGACCACGGTCGGAACAAAAAGCAACTTCAGGAAACCCTTGATCCCCGCATTGAAATATTCGATCGATACACCAACACATGGATGCACGGGTGAAATTACGTAACCAAAAAAAATGCTCGAATACACAATGGCAAACACGATCGGAGTGATCAGACCGTATGCCAGGTAGACCGGCAAGATAATCGATGCCGGGAGGATTATTCTGCCGGTAGCCACCCCCAACACAAAACCAGCAATGACACACAATGTCAACGGCGGCAAAGGAATAGAGCCTATCACCTTCGCGGCATCTGAAGTCCTGAAAATATTCAAGAAAATGAACATTCCGATAATGATCAATGTGAAATTCCAGGGCTTCATTCTGCGCGCGATGCTTATTAGATCGAGTCTGCGTCTGCTTACTAGAATTGAGACAACAAGCGCCGTAGCCACACCAGCAACCGTGGCCATCTCGCTAACAGGAAGAGAGACGAATCTCTTGAGCGAAAAATCCAATACCGGTGCAACCAGCACGACGCAGATCGGCACCAGGAGATCCTTGAGGGAAAATGGAAACTCATATTCAA
>JBFEPB010000262.1:0-3103 GCA_041550295.1 bacterium
AATACTAGCCCGCTGAGACTGCATGGCAACAAGATATACTACACCACGCAGCAGTTCAAAAATGGATATGCGAACGTATACCTTCACGGCTACGGTGTCGTGGCGGATCTGCACGAACGCGATCTGCTGACCGGCAATGACCGTATCGTGCTTACCGACGACATTCGCAGCTTCTGTGTTGAGTACGGCGATCGTATCCTGTACAGCCGGGACCGAGCACACGGTTTCGGTTCGGAGATGTGGATCTATGATGGACATGATAGCAGATTTTTATTCGAAACCGACATGCTTGTCGGTGAACTGGTAGCCACTCGCGAACACACCGCTGTTGTAGCGCGTCACAATTACGAAAATTGGAACGTGTATTTGCTCGACTACGAAGCTATGGATTTCGTACCGGTCATCACCACACCCTGGATAGAAGGTAGCATCGCTTTGAACGGGGATTCGTTGTTTTTCACCGCAAATTACGGCGGGACATACAGCATCTATATGTGCGATCTTACCGACCGCACGTTTTACCGTCTCACTAACAACGGATATGCCGACTGGGGAGTGCGTATCGATACTGCTCTTTATTTTCTGAGTATGTCTGTGGATGGGTTCGACATTTACGCGTCAGGATTCAAGCCGGTAGCATTTGAACCATCAGAAGAAACTCCTTCGCGCAAGCCAGATTTTGAAGAGATGCCGCTAATGATAGAGCAGGGCGGTTACGGTGATATCCTGCAGACGTTCATACCTTCTTTCCGCGTACCCCTGGTACTGCCGACTTCGGATGATCTCAGCACGTGGGCATATGGCTTGCTTTTCGTGGGAGGGGATGCGACAGACGAGAACCTGTATGGCGGTTTCATCGCACATGATAGCCAGGAACAGGATATGATCTTCAATATGCTCTGGCAGTCGCGGTTCTTCTCTCCGCTGGACATTCTCGTAATTTATGATTATAAGAACTCTTTGGACTATACACTCGCCTGCCCGGCATATTTGAATCTGGGATATGGTCTTTCGAGGCTGTATTTGTTCCTTGATGGCCGCGTGTTCGAGGGGACGACACGCGTAGAGTTTGCGCCCGGATTCGGATTGGGAATGGAGTACCCATATACTTCTGTGTCGATGAGTTGGTCTTTTCCCTTTGAAAGACAGGCATATGGTTCCTCCATAAACCGGAGTGCTCAGCGCCTTCAAGTCGCGATTGGTCAGTATTTGCTGGGCGGTGAACTGAGCCTGAAGTCTGACGCGTATGTGGACCAGCGGAATCCCGAGATTTGTTCTTTCTCACTGCGTGGCTATGAACCACTTGAGACTCCTCGGGCCCTGGTCACGTCCCTGGAATATTCGCACCGACTGGTTGAATTACGTCGCGGTGCGTGGAACCCGAATCTGTATTTTGAGGATTTATTCTGGGCCGTTTTTGTGGATTTTGCCTGGGCCGATGATGGTACGACGTATTATTCGGCAGGAGTGGAGTTGAGACTGGAGGCAAAGACTGGTTTCGGGTTTGTGCAGCTCGTGCCTAAGCTGGGTGTTGCTGTGAATAAATCCCGAGAATCGAAAGTATTCCTCGAGATTTCGCCGGAAATACCTTTCTGATATAACAGGTCTCTGGACCGCCCGCAGTCACCACTGATGCTCATGTGAATCAATGAAATTCACATTTGCGGCTCATATTCACTCGAGCGATCTTGCCCAAGTGTCGTCAGCAAACATGTTCCAGAACGCAGGTAAACACTACCGTCCCCGCCCAAGACCCGCCACCCTTAACAGGCGATGCAGAGTGGTTCAGGATGAGCCAGCGATACCTGAATTTCATTCACGTCCGTGACTCTGCGGGAATAAGTGAGGCAGATTCGGTGCAAATCTGCCTTGACTTTTGGGGACACGCATATATAATTAAGTGTAGAAATAGATGCTACTAAAACGAATAAAATACCAGGGATTTCGTAACTTGGTTGATGCGGAGATTGAGTTCTCTGATGACTTCAATTGCATAATCGGGGATAATGGTGCGGGTAAAACCAATCTGCTTGAAGCTATGTTCTACGCAGGTAACGCGTCGTCATTCAGGGAAAAAGAAGATCGCAGTCTGATCAAGATCGGCGCTGAGTTCATGAGGGTTGAAGCTCATGCAGATAATGACCGCACCGCTTCAGTCTATCGTGATGAAACCAGGAAGAAAATCACGCTTGACGGTAGTAGTGTGCCGAGGATAAGTGATTTCATAGGCTGGGTTGGTGTTACAATAATGTCGATCGATGATATATGGATCGTGCGCGGCGCGCCGGCAAGGCGGCGTTACTTCCTGGACTGGATGATCGCGAAGATCTCGCCGGCGTATGTTGCAGCACTCGGTGAATACCGTAAGATAGTGCGTCAGAGAAATCGCTTTCTGCAGTCCCTCAGCGAGAATGGCAGCCGGAAGCTTTTTGAGGTGTTCGACGAGCAGTTGATCAATAGTGGTAACGACATTTATAGGAGACGTGCGGCAAGCTTGCCTGAGCTACGCCAAAGATTCGCCGAGTTTGGGACACGCTTTGCTCTAAAGGAATTGGATATGGACTACCAGAGTGAATGTTCGGATATGGAACTGACTGAAAAAGTGCTCGAACGTGTGAGGTCGAGAGAAATCGCCCTTGGTCAAACCGTTGTAGGTCCGCACCGCGATGACCTGCTGTTTTCGCTGGGTGGTCGTCCGATGCAACACTATGCTTCGGAAGGCGAGGAACGGGCAGCGTCGATTTCACTGAAGCTGGCTGAGGCGGAGATGTTGTACGGAGCACGAGGCCAGAGACCGATACTACTATTGGATGAGGTAAGTGCCGAACTCGACAGCACGAAGCGTGATATACTGCTGGGTTTGTTGAAAGGGCAAATTTTCTATGCGAGTACCCGGCTTCTAGATAAAGAACTGTCTGCCGGGAGGGACGAGCGATTATTCAATGTGGAGCGAGGTAAGGTTGAAATTTCCTGAAAGGATAAGCCGGATCGTGCCAAGGGTTCTCAAGGGCATGGATGTCGATGGTAATCTTAAGAACTGGAAGGTGGTCGAGAAGTGGGAGAAGATCGTCGGCAGCAATATTGCCCGTCACGCAAGAGCGGT
>JBFEPB010000263.1:0-3080 GCA_041550295.1 bacterium
CCACTTACTGCGGCTATACATAGCTGGAATATTGTAATCATGGTGTAGGTGTTGTCAATTGGTAGTGTCTATTCCGATAGTTGGATCGGCAGTGTTCCCGGCACAAATCTGGCACAAGTAAATACAGAAGAAGAGTAGTTACTCGCCAACCCTTGTAAAATAATCCCCATGGGAACGCATCGTTCCTTCGGGACCTACAGCCAGCGTCCGGATTCGAACCGGAGACCTGCGGTTTACGAAACCGCTGCTCTACCAACTGAGCTACGCTGGCGCGCTCTATTATAGCAACACACGTGACTGTGTCAAGGCGTCAACAAGCTGGATTCTCGATTCTAGATACTTGATGCTTGATACTTAATTGCGGTTGCCCGTTGTTTGTCTATCGAGTATCGAGAATCTAGTATCAAGAATCAATCATCCAACGAAAGTAACGATATTAACGTTGATAACGTTATTAACGATCTCAACGTTTTTGTGTCTAAAATGTAGATATTTCGTGGTGTTTGTTGACAATATAAGAATATTCAATATAATTAACTTGAAAATATGATACAGAAATTCTTGGGGAAAATATTCGGCACCAAGACCGATCGCGAGCTCAAAGAGCTCTGGCCAATGGTTGACCAGATAAACGCGTTCTATGAGCAGTACAAGGATGTAGACCTTAAAGAAAAGACCGCAGAATTCAGGAAACGCATACAGGATGGGGAATCCCTCGAAGAGATCATGCCTGAGGCGTTCGCACTGGTCAAAGAGGCGTGCCGCCGACTGCTGGGTCAGAAATGGCAGGTGGTCGACATCGAAACTGAATGGAATATGGTGCCTTTTGACGTGCAGCTGATCGGCGCCATCGTTCTGCATCAGGGCAAAATTGCCGAAATGAAAACTGGTGAGGGTAAGACCCTGGTCGCGACTATGCCGCTTTATCTTAATGGCCTCACCGGCAGGGGCGCGCATCTGATCACGGTTAATGATTATCTGGCCCGGCGCGACCGTGAATGGATGGGTCCGGTGTATGAGTCGTTGGGCATGACCATTGGTGTGCTGCAGCAGGGCATGGAGCAGCAAGACAGGATTGATGCCTACAAATGCGATATCACCTACGGCACAAACAATGAATTCGGTTTTGATTACTTGCGTGACAACATGGTCTGGCGTTTCGAGGATAAGGTCCAGCGGGGCCATCATTATGCGATCGTTGACGAAGTCGACAGCATTCTGGTCGACGAGGCGCGCACACCGCTCATCATTTCCGGCCCGGTCGAGCATGAGACCAAGGCGTATGATGAGCTCAATCCCATTGTACAGCGTCTGAATTCAGCCCAGACGGTTTTTGTCAACCGCGTGGTCGCTGAAGCGAAGAAACTGTTTGAGCAAGACGAGGAAAAAGAAGCGGCAATGAAATTGCTGCAAGCGCGGCGTGGATCGCCCAAGAACAAACAATTGCTGAAACTGGAGCAGGAAACAGGCGTGAAGAAACTCATTGAGCAGGCTGAATTGGGCTATTTAAGGGACAAGAGTTTTGCCGAAGTCGACGACGAATTGTATTTTGTGATCGATGAAAAGTCGAACATTGTGGATTTAACCGAGAAAGGTCGACAGTTCGTTTCTCCGAAGGATCCAAATATGTTCGTACTTCCTGATCTGAGTGAAGCGATCGGTAAGATTGACAAGGACGAACATCTGACCGCGAAGGAAAAGTTGTTCGAGAAAGAGAAAGCATATCAGGATTACGCCAGGAAAAACGAGATCTTGGCTAACCTGCGCGCGTTGCTCAAAGCGTACTCGCTTTTTGAAAAGGATGTGGAGTACGTGGTGCAGGACGACCGCGTTATTATTGTAGACCAATTCACCGGCCGTTTGATGCCGGGCCGCCGCTACTCTGACGGGTTACACCAGGCGATCGAGGCAAAAGAGAGAGTGCGGGTGCAGGAAGAGACTCAGACCTTTGCTACGATCACGATACAGAATTATTTTCGTATGTATGAAAAACTCGCGGGCATGACCGGTACCGCGGCGACCGAAGCCAATGAATTCTGGGAGATATACAAGTTGGATGTCGTCGAGATCCCGACCAAGGAACCGGTACGAAGGCTGGACTATGAGGATATTGTCTACCGTTCCAAGCGCGAGAAGTACAATGCGATCGTGGATGAGATCGCACGCTGGAACGAAAGAAAGAGGCCGATACTCGTGGGCACGACATCGGTTGACGTTTCCGAAGTGTTGTCCAGGTTGCTGCAGCGCCGGGGCATTCAGCATGAAGTTCTTAATGCAAAGCATCACCAGCGTGAAGCCCTGATCGTTTCCCGCGCTGGCCAACCCGGGTCGGTGACGATCGCCACGAACATGGCGGGCCGCGGAACCGACATAAAACTTGGCAAGACCGTCGTTGAGTGCGGCAAGTGTTGCATAGAATGCCTGGACGGCGATTGTTCCAACTGTACGCATCAAGAGAAGAAGGAATGTTTTGGTGATCTGCCGTGCGGGCTGTATATCATCGGCACGGAACGCCATGAGTCCCGCAGAATCGACAATCAGTTACGGGGTAGAAGCGGCAGACAGGGGGATCCGGGTTCTTCCCGTTTCTATCTTTCGCTGGAAGACAATCTGATGCGCATCTTCGGCTCAGACCGGGTCGCTGAAATCATGGACCGGTTCGGAGGAGAAGAACAGAAGCCGTTGACCCATCCCTTGGTGACCAGAGCTATTGCCAATGCCCAGAAACGTGTTGAGGAAAATCACTTTGAGATCAGAAAGCACCTGCTGGAGTATGACGATGTGATGAACAAACAGCGTGAAGTGATATACAAAATGCGCGATGAAGCGCTTTTGGCTAAGAATCTCAAGGATAGAGTCATCAAGTTCTTCGAAGACGCAATAGAAGATGTCGTGGTCAAGCATACGGACTCAAAAATCAATCCAGAAGAGTGGGATTGGGAGAGTATCAAGGGTGAGTTCAATCTTATTTTCCTTACCGATGTCACGATCCCCAAAGAGAAGATACCAAAGATGAAACAGGAAGAACTGCTCGATCTTCTTTTTGAAAAAGCAAAAGAAAAGCTGCACTGGCGTGAACA
>JBFEPB010000264.1:0-3074 GCA_041550295.1 bacterium
ACGTGGTTCGCGCTCGGTCTGCCCTTGGAATTCTGGTATGAAGGTTCCAGAGAATCAGGATGTTGATTCCCCTTGTCATAAGCAGCAACACAGTACCAGTATTCGATGCCGTTATAGACCGTGGTGTCGATAAACGTATGTTTCAATCCGGTCTCGTTGCCCAGTGACTGGTACGGGAATGCCGGGTCGACACCTGATACGCCGTCAACAAGATCGTACTGTGCAAGCGGGACATACCCAACAAGATAACCCTTTTCATTGGTGATCTGAGCACCCCACGTTCTACCTTGATCTTCACTTCGGTAGATCTTATAGCCTTCAAAATCCTGTTTTCCGGTCAGGATGTCTGATGATGATTCTGAAGGTTCTGCATCCCAGAACAGTGTGATCTTTCTGTAATCAGACACCGCGCTGACGACTGGCGCCACCGGTGGATCACTGCCAAGGAAGTAGTTATCAGCCATGAGCAACGCCATCTCAAGATTTTCAAACAGGTCTGCAGAATCTTCACCGCACACGATGACAAAGGAAAATTGTAGCGTATCATCGGGCGTTATGTTCTTTGGCCCACTCGAAACGATGAAATTGTACGTGCCGACCGAATCAAGCGGTAATGCTTGAATGATCGATGGATCATCGATGTGAACATCAGTGCCGTGGAAGTAACGATATGAGATCGTGTCGATCAACGGATCATCCGGATTGGAGACTATTAGTGGAAAGTACCGGTTATCAGAGAGTGAATCTTCAGGAAGTTCATCTTCTTTTTCCCAGTAATGAAAGTTGTCTATTGTCTGGTTCAAGAACCCCACACCGATCATACCAACCGATGTCCAGTAAGGCTCAGGAATGCCATCGGCATCCCAGTAGTACACGAAAGTCACGACCGAATCGCGATATAGCCCGACATAATCCTTCATATCGTAATCACACCTGAATTTGCTGCGAAATCCCAGGTAAATGCTATCGACCGCGGTGTCTGCTGTGTTATATATGTTCAGGTCGAAGAAAATGAAATCCTCGGCATAGACACGTCCAAACGAATACACTGATTGATCCACCTGCAAACCTAATGCACCCCGATCATTGTAAATACAGAACAAATCCTGGTCCGACGTGAATTCACCGACGACAGGCTGACCCAGGGTATCCCTGCGAAAAGGTCCTGGCCATACTGACTCGCCCCCGACTATTGGCCATGTTTCAATGTCATCTGATGTCGCCATTATTGGCGTACCGGCTGAATCGACTACGAGACCTGAATACAGTCCACCGTAAGAGCCTTCGATCGGCAGCCACTCAGGGCTGATGTGGTCAAAAGACTCTACGACGTTGTAGTTCTGTGCGGCGAAAAATCCGAATCCAACACAATACTGTTGAGGAAAGGGAGCCGCGTTCGGCCAGTGACACGCAGGAGTTATATAATGGTGATACGAAATCAACCCGAAATTCGTGGTAACGTTTGACAATTCACCCATGTCCGATATACCAATCGCTTCTCCTGGAATCTGGGTTTGACTGATTAAAAAGCAGAGAAAGAAAATCATTTTGACTCCTTTACGATACTGTTACCCGGATGCCTGCTTTGATAGTCCTTCGCGGTCCGATATTCGAGGGGTCGATAATGTAATCAGGCGATCCCATTAGACCGCCGCCTTCTTCGCCGGCATCCCACGGTAAACCAGTGCGTGGATACACGTATCTCGGGTTCTTAGCATCGGTAAGATTTTTTCCACTGATGAAAAAGACAAGGAGCGTTCGTCCAAACCTTATGCCTTGATGAACCAACATATCAATTGAGTGACTCCATTCCATGCGTGCGGAATTCTCTTCCACAACCACGCCCAATCCAATGTAAGGCGTGTAGGGCAGTCCGCTTGCCAATTGAGCGTTGATCCCTATACCGCCTAATTCATTGAACTGGTATTGGAACGAACCTGAGAATGTATGTCTCCTGTCAAAATCAAGATAGTACTCTTTCTTTCTTTCAGGATTCCCCGTATACACATCATAAAAACCCTGCATCGCAAATGACCTATTGCCGCGCGCGATTTGGTAAGTGTAGTTGAAACTGAAGCCCAGATCATCCACCAGTTCCCGTCTGAATGTAACGTCGATTCCCTGGACGCTGCCAAAATCATCATTGGTGTAGATGATGTAATTGTACGGATAGACGCGCACTTCTGTCGTGGACAAGAGATTCTTGATATCTTTCAAGAAGAGAGTGACGTCGACGCCATACAAATCGCGGATCGCATATTTGACACCAACTTCATATGCTGTGGTACGCTGCGGCAGTATACTCGGGTTACCGACAAGGCCATAGCGCGGAATACCTTCGGGGTCGGTTATGTAGTTGCTATTGAAATACATTATCTCGTAGGGCGGCATCTGGAAGAAATGACCGTAGGCAAAATGCAGCATTGCATTATCGGTAATAGGATGAGAAAGACCCAGACGTGGTGAGATTTGGTATTGTGTACCAACATCCTCAAGTGCGGAAGTTGGATCTTCAATATCCTCCCACATCACAGTATTCACCTGGCTATAGTCAAAGCGTAATCCAGCATTAACGACCAAGTATTTGTGTTCTATCTTATCCTGTAAGAAGATAGCGCCGTCGCGAGGACTTTGCTCGTAGTACTGATAGATGACCGGCGTCCTGGTAAACAATTCCTGCCGGCTCTCGAGCCTGAAATCATAAAAACTCTGTTCTCCACCGAATTTCAGATTATGTATTTTCCCAAGTTGCCAGTTAAAATCTGCCTTGGCGATGTACTGCGTCGTTCTGACATCCTGACGGAACTGAGGATAACCAGATAAGTAGAATTCTGAGTAGTTATCACGGATAGGCGCTGTGATACTGCCGGAAATGTCGCCGGTATCTGATGGCACCTTGGTTTCCAATCCGTCCTGGATATAACCGAACCTGAGGTTATAGAAGAAATTGCTGACTGGAGCATGGTTAAAGCCTATGATTCCCCGCGTGCTCGTCTCACGATTGACGAGATAATTCTCATATAGATATTTGTACAGGTGACTGTAGTTTTGGGATTCCTCGTCAATATATTGGG
>JBFEPB010000265.1:0-3067 GCA_041550295.1 bacterium
ATTGGCCGGCGTTATTCTGCCGGTGCTTCCTGGCATCCCTCTGATCTTTGCGGCGGCCGCTGTCTATGGGATCTTCACCAGGTTCCAAGAAATTTCCCTGGGCATAATCCTCATTTTTGCTGGACTGACAATAATTGGCCTGGTGATCGATTATCTGGCCAATTATTTTTCAGTCAAGAAAATGGGTGGTGGAAGGGCAGGTGCTATCGGTGCGGTGATCGGTTTGATGGTCGGAATTTTCGTGGGGTTGGTCTGGATTATTGTTTTGCCGTTTGTGTTAGCCGTGGCCTTTGAATTGATTGCCGGTCGGGAAGCACACCAGGCGTTTAAGTCAGGTATCGGTTCTTTTGTCGGGTTGTTTTTCGGCGGGTTAACCCGCTTCACCATAGGTTGTGTGATGATTGGCATCTTTGTCTGGAAAGTACTCTTCTAGGGGACAGGCATATATTCTGCGAAGCAGAAAAAGTTTGTGCCTGTCCCCGGTCTTGTTATTTGACCATAATGATCTTTTCCTGAGTCCGCTGCCCGTCAACTTCCAGGACACAGAAGTATACGCCATTGGGTAATTTGCGATTTGCTTGGTCTGTTCCGTCCCACGTAACGACTGATTCTTGGGGAAAGGATCTCACTACACGTCCACTCACGTCATAAATCTTCAGTGTCAAATTTTCCATCAAGTATCCAGTATCGAGTATCGAGTATCTGATGTTGACCAGTTTTGAAAATGGATTTGGGTAGACCTCGAGCCGTATCTGGTTGGCGAATGCAGCGCTATTTTCTTGAATGCCGACCAGAGTCTGGTACTTGATCGTTGCCATGTCATAGTAGGTACCCAGACCAATGCTTCGGCCGCAAACGTAGATACCACCCAATGTGTCGACATCAATATCAATGGCTACATCAACGCTGTCACAACAGTTATATAGAGCGACCCACTGTTCGACACCATCCGGGTCATACATGATGGTGATATAATCGTTGAGAGAGGTCGCGCCCCGGCTAATGCCCGTGACATAAATGTTGCCATATCGGTCCACCGCCATGCATTTGCCACCTTTTTCAATTGAAGGAGTATCATAATCGTTTGCCGGTCCGTTGTATCTTGTCACCCATTGCTCATTTCCCTGTGAATCGTATTTTATTGTGACAATGTCCGTTCCGGTACCGACGCCCTGGCTTTGGCCGACAACGAAAATGCTACCGTCAGCGTCGACGGCAATGCCGTACCCACCGTCACTCAAACTTGTGTCTGGATTGTTGTAGCGGGCAGTCCATTGTTCAGTGCCCAGGGAATCATATTTGATCGTGATGATATCGCTGAGCGTTCCTGTATTCCGGCTCGAACCAGTAACATAGACATTGCCCGAGGCGTCGACCGTTATATCCCTTGCCATGTCTGCACTGTCGGCAGTGCCGTTATGTGTTCTCGCCCATATAGTGTCGCCAGTAGCGGCGTCATACTTTATCGTAATATAGTCCCAGAAGCTACCGCTGCTATAGGGGTTTACATGGCCCACGACATAGATATAGCCGTTCTGATCGGCGATTACCTTATACCCCTCATCACTAGAATTACCCGGGCCGTCAAACTGCGCAGCCCACTGTTGTGTACCGCTTGAGTCATACTTGACCGTGGCGATGTCATTTTGATAATCCAATCTGCTGTATCCGGTGACATAGACATTTTCATCGGCATCGACTGTTACCCAGTTGGCGAAATCGTAGGCATTTCCTATTCCATCATATCGTCTGGTCCATGCAGTATCGCCGTCCGGCTTGTATTTTATCGTGAAATAGTCACCAGCCCCAGAACTCATTGTGTACCCCGTGAGATATAATTTCCCCGAGGGACCGATCACGATTGAGTTTGCGCGCTCATTGTATGTTCCCACACTGACAAAATTCCGTACCCATGCAGTATCGCCGTCTGCCTTGTACTTTATCGTTGTCCAGTCACCATTAGTTCCTGCGTTTTCGGTTTTGCCGGTGACATAAACGCGCCCTTCATTGTCGACTGCGAGGGCGTATGCCCAGTCAGATTCTGCCCCGGCGCTGGTCCATCTATTCACCCATACGGTGTCGACCAGTTGAGCGGCCAAGAAGGTGGGTGTCACAAGGGCCAGAGCCACGAACACAAATATTGACTTCAGATTCTTCATATCTTCCTCCCTTATTCTCTACTCCTGTGCTTTTATACAGGGAAAGGAATGACCAGGTTCCTCTCCGTACTCCTTATCATATGCCAGGTGTTGGTCGTGTCAAGATACTTCGTGAGAAACGGAGACTCTCTTTACGTTAAGATGTTGAGAGGCTTTCTGAGAAGCGGGGAAACGGAGAAACGGTGAACCGGAGACGTTACGCATCTGGTGGCTACAGTCTTGACTTTAATGTACAATTACAAATAATTGAAGAGGAGGTGAAAATGAGATTGATAATTCTCGTCGGGCTCTACGCAGTCAGCATTTTGCCCGCTGGTGATTTCAAGCATTTTGCATTAGACTTTGAATCGGGTGCTACATTTCTCAGCTATAGTGATGTACAAATCCCGAAATCGACCGGAACGTTGATATCGTTTTCCGATGAACTGGAGACGGATATGACGTTCTTTGTACGTGGACGGCTTAGCTATTACTTTAACAGGGGCAATATGCTTTCCGTTCTCGTTGCGCCGCTCACATTGAATGCCACCGGAAGCGTTGACCGTGAGGTTGTATTCGAAGGACAAACGTTCGCAGCAAATACTCCCTTGAAAACCGTGTATAAGTTCAATTCGTACCGCTTGACCTATGAACATTTCTGGTTCGTCGGCGAGACATGGCGCCTTGGTCTGGGGGTCACTGCAAAGATCAGGGACGCGAAGATCAGCATTGCCGAGGACCTGATGATCAGTGTTGATACGGCAAGGATTTCAGAGAAGACGGATCTAGGATTTGTTCCGCTTGTTAAATTCAGCGTCGTTTGGCAATTCATTCCAAGATTCGCTCTTGTTCTGGACGGTGATGCGCTTGGTGCACCACAGGGTCGAGCCGAGGATATCTCGCTTGCTGTTCAGGGTGATGTCAGCCCG
>JBFEPB010000266.1:0-3050 GCA_041550295.1 bacterium
GTCAAATGAATACCGGTCGCCAGGAATATGAGATAAAAGCAAAACAGTAAATACTTGTTCTTTGGTTCGCCCTGTTTGACACTTTCATACCATAAGATAGTGAAGTAGTTGACCAAGAGAAACACAAATGTTGCCGCGGCGTATACTTCGGTCTCAATTGCATTCCCCCATACCGTATAGTAAAAAGCAGTTGCCAGAGATGTACCGAACGCGATGACAATGTAGATCAATTGATTGTTATTCTTCTGCCACAATCTGAATATTTTGAGCATTATTCTGTACACGAGGAAAACACAGAGCACGGTGAAGGTCAAGCCAAGGAGATTCATGTGCCAGGCGACTTCCTTTGAGATGGGCAGCACAGATGCCAACAAACCGATCACTATTAGCCAGGCCCTGCCGAGTAGCACATAGAAAGGAGTACCCGGAGGATGCGGTACTGCCAGGGTATATGCCGAAGCGATGAATTCACCGCAATCCCAGAAGGACAGTGTCGGTGAGACTGTGTACATGTACACGCCACCAACAATAATCAGCAATATGTAAAGAAGAATTTTCTCGAGTTTTTTGTAATCCATTAGCGCTCCTTCGTTCAATTATAGCCAAACACTATATCATGTCAATATTGCCGCACCTAATCTTGAGATGCGTATTCCCAACACTCTACCGTCCGTCCCAGCGAGAATTAGAGAATCGCCAATTCTTCTATCTTAACGAACTCACTATGAAATGCTTGCTGTGTGTTCTTTCTGATTATCTACTTTAATTTCACAACTTTCTTTATCGCCGAAATATCACCGGTCCTGAACTTCACAAAATACACACCTCCTGGTAATTGCTTCCCTGAGTCATCGGCACCGTCCCACGCCACCGATGACTGATAACCGATTCCAGACAACTGCTCGGAAAGGTCAATAACCTGGCGACCGATAATGTCGTACACCATGAGATAACATTCTTGTTTGTCATCTGTTACCGGGCATCTGATATCAGTGGATTGTTGGAACGGATCGGGGAATATTTGCAGCACGGAGGACAATTGCTGACGCCCAAGATCATTGATCATTATCGGAGCTGGATCCAAGCTTATTACCGTAAAATCATTTCCCGTAACACTATCCTCTGTCCTTCCTCCAGCATATAAATTACTGTCCGCTCCATAGCATAGTGCGTTAGCAAGATTGTACCCGGGTCCTCCGTAGTCATATGTCCATCGCTCGGCACCAGAAGTATACAAACTCACAACCGCGAATCTCAGTCCGGAACTGCTATCGGCAGATTGCCCTGCCGCGTATACGTAACCATCAGGGCCATATATGATCGCTGTCGCATAGGTAGTTGGTAATCCGTAAGAATATTCCCAATTCAAGAAACCAAAACTGTCGATGCTTACCACCATGAATACCGGTATGTCGCTACCATAAGCGCCGGCCGAATACAGATTACCATCTACACCAACAACACCGCACGCGGCTTCAGATGGCATCGAATGCCCGTAGGTCCAATTCTCTCCGCCTGCATCATTAAGGGAGATCGCGAAAAGAAAGGAATATACATATACCGAATATACAGAGTATGTGCCGAATACATAGATGTTACTATCTGCCCCGTACACGACCGATGACGCGCAATCTTCGTAGTGCTCGTCGTACTGATATACCCAGCGCTCGTTTCCGTTCTCGGTCACCGACACGACTACGGCATCGCTGTAGTCAGATATACCTGCTGCATAGATATTGCCATGTAACCCGCAGGCAATTGAATATGCGTCATCGGTATAATTCCCCGGACCGTTGTAACGATAGATCCACTGTTCGGTGCCAGATGTATCAAGACAAACAATGATAAAATCCTGACCTGACTGCAAGCGCTCGTCATAGCCGGCAGCATAAATATTCCCGTTAGAACCGATTGCGAGAGCACGCACACAGCCGTTACCAATATAAGGACCCTGGTGCCGATAGACCCAGCGTTCTGCACCATTCGACGTAAGACTGATCACGGTAAAATCTGAAATCGTATCACTATTGTAACTACTACCTCCGACGTAGATATTATTGTTTGCATCACATACAATGGTATTGGCAATATCAATAAAATCTGCATATCCATTGTGCACATACACCCAGTTCTCCGCTCCGCTCGTTGAAAGGCTCACAACAACAATATCTATGTCCGTACCGGTATGGCAACCAGTTCCTGCTGCATAGATATTGCCATCTGAACCATAGCATATCGCATTGCACGCATCGTTCTGCCAGCCGCTCAAGCCACTATATTTGTACACCCACCGTTCGGTTTGGGAGAGTAATAAATGCGGGGCAAGAATTACACAGCAAGAGAACAATACAGTTATATGCTTCATACCACCTCCTCAATTCTACTTTGTTAATTGTATAAAGAATGGCTTCGGCTGTCAAGATTCTGAAATCACATATACGTGATCTTTCTGAGTGCTTTTAATTTGTCGTTCTCGCCTATCTTCGACCGCTTGACCGCCGATTCCAGATAGGCGATGGACTGATTATAGGTATTTCTGTCTACTGGATAGGGAAACCCATCCTTGCCACCGTGGGCAAAGGAATACCTTGCTGGATCGCGGAAAGAAGGGCTGTGTCCGTACAATAATTCCCCGATCAGAGCAAGCGCCCGGACCGTCTTGGGCCCCACACCGGTAATGCCAATCAATTCCTCGAAATTTTCCGGTGCTCGTTCGTACGTTCTCACCAGCACTTTGTGGAAGTACGCCGGGCTGATATCCAAGTCCAACACAGGATGCCGCCTCGGCATTTTCAGAATCATCTCGGTTTCTCTGAATGTCTTTGTAGGCTTTTGCCGGGCAATTTCGGTAACGGCCTCGCGCGATGCCGAACTCTCTTCAGCCACCATGTTCAGCGAATTGCTGGTAAGGTCACAGCAGACCGCCGTGTGCGGCTCATTTACGTACGATTTAAGGTCCAGCGAGAGCCAATGATAGCGGCGAGCAAGATGATTGCCCGGATTCATGCCCTGCTGGACAACACTCCATTCGCCATCAGCAGTAAAAATGA
>JBFEPB010000267.1:0-3050 GCA_041550295.1 bacterium
ATTGATGTCCGGCCCGCTGATCGCGACCATACTCGATACCACGACCCTGCTCATATACTTCAACATCACGATACTCCTGCTCTACCGGTTCAGATGAAAGAGAAATATATCGTAGTTTACACAACATTCCCCGATATTGCTTCGGCCAGAAAGATCGTGGAGGCACTGATCCGAAGCAGATATGCTGCCTGCGGCAATATATTCAAACTGTTTTCCATTTACCGCTGGCAGGGGAAGATCGAAAGAAATCCCGAATACGGAGCGCTCATAAAGACCAGCGCATACAAGTATCGTAAAGTGGAAAAATACTTAAAGGATAACCATCCCTACGATGTGCCAGAAATCATTTCCTGGCCCATCACACGCGGCCAAAGGCAATACCTAGACTGGATCCGCGAGACAACAGGTCGACTCAGAAATACGGAAAGCCCGGAATGTTCTGATAGGCATAAAGAATAGCAATGGCGCTATTCTGTAGATCGATTGAATCAACGTATAATTTAACGTAATTACCGCCTTCAGTCCTGGCAATCACAATGTCTCCAACACTTACCTCGCTCTGTTCAAGGGTTGGTTCAGAAGCGACGACGGACGTCGAATTGAAATCGCCAGGGCCGATGTTATAGAAAAAAGTCTGAATTGCTCCAGCACCATACACCGGATGCAAATCCGGTGATATAAACCAGACCGTATCACCTGATAACCTGACCCACATATCGGCCACGCTGTCGACCATCAGTGAATCGGTCATTACCAGTGCATCCCGGTATCTGATCGCGCTGCTATCATTGACTGGCTGGCTCTCGGCTGCAAGCCTCATGCTGACCGTGAATTCAGGCCGGGTCGAGGCCTTTAGGAAGGGAAGCACGCTGTCATAGCCGTCCACTTTGTTGTCGGTATTGACCGTGCGCACCTGCACATAGTAAATGCTATCCTGTGACAAACCGTTCATCTGATAAAGGGTATCATGTATGGCCTGACTGTTGAATTTGTTAAGCTCCTCCCCGTCGCTTACCAGCAGCACAGAGGAATCAGTGTGAACATAAATGTTATAACCGACGAAATCTGCGTGACTTTCGATCGATTCGTTCTTTTCCCAATATGCGGTGATATACGACGAACCCATGCGCACCGCAGTAATCTGCGGCGCCTCGATTGTCGCCGCACCGTTGCACGCGAGTATCGCCAGCGCCGAAATACTGAACAACAGCATGAATATTTTCATTAATATCCTCCTTTTCTGAAACACTGACATCATTGTACCTAAGCATTATAGACACCCAGTATGTTATGTCAAGTTACTGTAGGGTCTTGGCCAGCCGCCTGAACTCCTCCACGTCGATCTGCCGGAGTCTCAATGAGCCAAGGAAGTCAAGAAACCCGTGGATATCCATACCCAACACGTGGTCCTCAATCTGGCATTCGTAGGGCAGATCATAGAAGTAGGCACCACTGCCCAATGCATCTTCAAGACGTTGGATGTTTTCCCCGACTACTTTTTTTATCGATTCGATGCCGGGGACCGGCAAAAGATCGTCGGTTGGCAGGTATGAATTGAGTACGAGGATCTTGCCATCTACGTCCATCGCATCGATGCCCTCATGAAACAGAGCATCCGCCCAAATGAAGCCATACAGCGTACCGAGCAGATGCAGGATATGTGTGTTTTTCGCCTCCACAGTATAAGGAAACTCTTCCAGTCCGATTCCAGGAATGAATTTGTCCTTGATCGCCGGTGCCATACGAAAGTTGTACGATCCCGTGCCCTTGCCTTCAAACACCTTGGTTACTGCCGATGCATCACCAGTGCACCGAGCATACACTCGTTTCTCGTTTTCATCGATCCGGCTGATCTGCCAGCACTTGCCGCTGAGTACGAATTTCTCACGCAAGTGAAAAACACGTCCTACCATCGTACCCAGTGATACGTTTATTACATCATATTCGCCAAAGGATGTCTCGGCTATGTTCGAATGGATCTTTCCGTAATCGATTTTCTTCTCCATCCGGCTGGAATTGAAATATATACCGGGCCTTGTCTCTGACAACTTTCCGCCTTCGTAGAGACTTCTGAAAATGACCCTGACCGTTTCTACAGGAAATACTGGAGATAGGATATTATTGAGACTGTTGAGTGTCGTCCCGATCCGGCGCCGCTGGTATAAGTACGAATATATCTGCTGCGGTATCACCGACAGGGTCGGCGTATACCGCTTGCTGTACAGTCTACCGTGCCTTGCGCATTCAAAGAAAGTATCGAAGAGCATTTTCTCCCATCCGTTCGTATAGACACCGATCGCAAAGAGTCCCTGCGTGCGGCGGTTCCCGCGGCCTACCCTCTGCAAAAGCGACGAAACATCGAAAGGAGGCCGGAACAGCACAACACAGTCCACTGAACCTATGTCGATTCCCAATTCGAGTGTTGTTGTGGCACAGAGTATGGCACGGTCCCCGCTGTTCATAGTCTTCTCGATCTCCTCCCTCTTCGTTTTTGGAAGACTGGCATGGTGCACGTGAACCCTATCCAAAAAAGGAGGCAAATTCAATTTCTGAGCATAAAGCTCGGCCAGGCTTCGCGCATTGAAGAAAACAAGTATTTTCATGAAACGTCTCTCCATGATCATATTCATGATACTTGTCGCAAATCCTGCTGCTGGAATCAGATGGTATTCAATCTCACGCGGTGATTCATATAAGCATGTTTCGGAATCCCCAAAATATCTGTCGCCGATTCTCAAGTCATCAATGGTAGCCGAGAGTGCGGCATAGTGCAGAGGAGTCCTGATCCTGCGCAGTCGATTGAGCAAGATTCGCAACTGATCACCGCGAGCCGTGTTGTCGAGCAGGTGGATCTCATCGAGTATCACGGATTCCAGATGCGAGAAAATCCTCGGCCGCCGCGTCAACAACGAGTCAAAGGATTCTGGCGTCGTCAGCAACACATGAGGAAGGTTATCAACGTTCAACTGCGGACGGTCGCCCGTCTTAATGCCCAGGGTTAGGTTCAAGTATCCAATCGGATCGGACAGACGACGGTAAAGATCATTGAC
>JBFEPB010000268.1:0-3043 GCA_041550295.1 bacterium
AATGAGATAGCATACCTCTTGAACAGCATGTACAAACGCAGGATCAATCCCTATCGCGTTGCGAGAAAAATTGCCAGACGGATCATCAAGGGTGGCGGATAGGAGGCATGAATGAAAAAAGAAGAATGGCGTGAAAAGTTGAAGACGTGCAAGGAAAGGGATGTGGAATTCAGTACTGTCTCCGGTTTGCCGGTTAATATTCTGTACACACCCGACGACATCAGGGACATGGACCATGATAGGGATCTCGGTTACCCTGGTGAGTTTCCCTATGTGCGCGGTGTACATACGAATATGTACCGTGGCCGTCTCTGGACAATGCGGCAGTTCTCGGGTTTTGGCACACCCAAAGACACTAACCGTCGCTACAAATATCTGTTGAAACACGGTCAGACCGGACTTTCGGTGGCTTTTGATTTCCCGACTCTGTACGGATGCGATTCCGACGATCCCTTTGCGCGCGGCGAGGTCGGGAAATGTGGCGTCGCAATAGATAGCCTACGCGACATGGAGATTCTTTTCGAAGGTATTCCGCTCGACAAGATATCGACTTCGATGACGATCAACCCTCCGGCCGCAATGTTGCTCGCGATGTATTTGGTGGTTGGAGAGAAACAGAATATTCCGGCGCGAATCCTCACCGGGACGATTCAGAATGACATGTTGAAAGAATACCAAGCCCAGAAGACATGGATATACCCACCCGAGCCATCGATGAAGATCATCGCTAATATCCTGGAATACTGTTCAGAGCATGTACCGAAGTGGAATACGATATCAATATCAGGTTACCATATTAGAGAAGCAGGGTCAACCGCTTTGCAGGAACTTGCATTCACACTGAAGAACGGTTTTACATACGTCGAACGTGGCATCAAAGCGGGTCTGCCCGTAGATAAATTTGCGCCGCGTCTGTCTTTCTTCTTCAATGCCCATCTTGATTTCTTTGAGGAAATTGCTAAATACCGCGCGGCGAGAAGGATTTGGGCACAGATGATGCGCGAGAAATACGGAGCCCAGGATCCACGCTCTTACTTGCTGCGATTTCATACACAGACTGCTGGCTGTACCCTGACCGCGCAGCAGCCCGAGAACAACATAGTACGCACGGCTTTTCAGGCATTGTCCGCCGTGCTGGGCGGTACCCAATCGTTGCACACCAATTCTATGGACGAGACCTATGCGTTACCAACTGAGAAGGCGGTAAAGATAGCGCTGCGCACACAGCAGCTGCTTGCCTACGAATCAGGAGTGGCTCATACCATCGATCCGCTGGGTGGTTCATATTATGTTGAAGCGCTTACCAATGAACTTGAAGCGGGTGCATACAAGTATTTCGAGAAGATTGACAAATTAGGTGGTGTAGTATCCGCCATCGAGAAAGGATTCTTTCAAAAAGAGATTTCACGCAGCGCATTCTTGTATCAAAAAGCACTAGAGCGAAAAAAGAAATATCATGTCGGCGTGAATGTCTTTGAAGAGGACGAAAAGCCTGAAATAGAAATACTGAAGATATCACCGCAGGTTGAGAAGCTGCAGATCAAGAAGTTGAAGGAACTGAGGAAAAGCAGGAATAGCAAACGAGTCAAGGAGAGATTGCTTTTGTTGCGAAATGCGGCAAGGGATGGTGAGAACCTGATGCCGAGGATACTGGATTGCGTACGCGAGTACGCAACGCTCGGTGAAATGTGTGCAGCATTGAAGGAAGAATACGGTGTGTATCATGAGCCGATCATATTCTAGAAAATTCGAATTTCGAATTTCGAAATTGCAGATGTTTGGAGGTTCTTATGAGTGGTAAGGTTCGGGTATTGGTTGGCAAGGCGGGTCTTGACGGACATGATCGTGGCGCAAAAGTCGTTGCGGCTGCGTTGCGCGATGCCGGGATGGAGGTTGTCTATACTGGGCTGCACCAGACGTGCGAGAGCATCGTCGACGCAGCAGTGCAGGAGGACGTGAATATCGTTGGTATATCGATTCTGTCAGGTGCACACATGACAATCTTCCCGCGGATATTGAAGTTACTCAAGGCCAGGAAGGCCTCTGATATTGTAGTCATAGGTGGTGGAATAATTCCTGAGGACGATATGAAGAAGCTGGAGAAAATCGGTGTACGTAGGGTCTTTGGTCCCGGCACGTCGACTTCGGAGATCGTCGACTGGATAAAGGCGAATACGGCAAAACAGAAGAAAAAGAAATCGTCGGCAGGCAAAAAGAAATCGCACCGCAAACGAGTGATTAGGAAAAGGAAGAGATAGTCGGAAAAATCAATTAGATCATGAGACTAGGTCAATTTGAGCTGTATTCCGTATCAGACGGATCTTTCTGGCTTGACGGAGGGTCCATGTTCGGAGCCGTGCCCAAGGTTCTGTGGGACAAGGTCATGCCGGCCGATGGTCAGAATCGGATCAGGCTTTCGCTGAATTGTCTGTTGATAAAAGCGAAGGAAAAGTGTATTGTGGTCGACACGGGGGTTGGTGATAAATTCAGTAAACGACATAAAGAGATATACAGAGTGGATCGCAAGACGAATTTGCTCTCGTCGCTGATATCCAGGGGAGTTGCCCCGGAGGATGTTGATTACGTAATCAATACCCATCTCCACTTTGATCACTGCGGCGGTAATACCCAGAGCAACAGTGGGAAGTATGTTCCGACGTTCCCTAATGCTAGGTATATTATACAGAGGCAGGAATGGTTCAGCGCCATGAACCCGGATGAGAAGACGAGATCCAGTTACCGCAGCAGCGATTTTGTGCCTCTGGAGCAGGCTGGACTTGTCCAGTTCGTTGATGGTGATCTCGATATCATCCCCGGCATAAAAGTGTTGTTGACCAATGGTCATACATTGGGGCACCAGTCGGTATTGATCACGAGTGGCAACAGCACTGCTTTGTATCTTGGTGACATAATTCCGACTACGTATCACATAAAGCCGCAGTATCTTACCGGTTTTGATCTTTACCCGGTTGATCTGGTGAGGCGGAAAAAGGAGATTATTGAGTCATCCCTGGAAGAGGGATATTTATTGATTTTTGAACAC
>JBFEPB010000269.1:0-3035 GCA_041550295.1 bacterium
GACGAAAATGCGGACGCCTGAATTCGAGCGACTGCCAGAGGTCAGCGTCAAAAGCATTGAGAGTATGCAGACCGACTTAGTGAAGCGTGGCATCGGTACTTGCGGTATGAAACCGGCGGAGTTTATTTTCGATAGAATTAGTTTTGCAAGATAGCCCCGGTCGTGCTAGATGGGGAGTTAGCGGTGTCCTGAGACCGACGCAAGTCGGTATGACCCGAAATCCGCTTACGCGGGATCGAATGCTTGGACTGAGCCTGGACCTTTAGGGGCGACAGTTGAGAATTGAAGTGTGTTGACGATCGGGTCTTGCGATAGTACCGTCTACAAACTCCGTGAGGTCCGGAAGGAAGCAGCGGTAAGTAGAAAGGGCTGGTCACGAGGTAGCCTGATCTGAGCTCTTCGCTTTGCTGTTCCTGACCGTTTCTGGCGAAACAAGTTGCACGACCGGAATTGACCTGATATCTAAAGGCCAAATTCCTGGAATCCAAATGTCGGGCTATGAGGAGAGACTATTGAAAGACCTATCCAGAAATTCTAAATCCGAAATTCGAAATCCTAATTCCGCAAATACAAAAATCTCCGATTTGAATCTATTCACGAGAATCCCCGTAGGGGGACAAATCCTAAATTTCGAATGTTCAAATTCCAATAATCAACATGGGTGTAATACTGAAGGAGGGATGGCCATTGCGATTTAGGGTTTTGAAATTGTTTAGAGTTGCGTGCTTCGAAATTAGGGTTTACCGAGCATTGCGAGGGATTTTGTGAATCATCGTGTCATTTCACTGCGCTACCGGCCTCAGGATTTTGATGAACTAACAGGACAGAGCCATGTCGTGCTTTCCCTTAAAGGCGCGATAAAGAGTGGCCGGATAGGCCATGCCTTCCTTTTTTCCGGGCCGCGTGGAATTGGGAAAACAACGGCCGCTCGAATACTCGCAAAAAGCCTGAATTGTGTTGAGGGTCCCACAATCCACCCCTGTCAGAAGTGCCAGTCCTGTCATGAGATCGCAATGAGCCGGAGTATCGATGTCGTGGAGATCGATGGTGCATCGAATAACGGCGTCGATGAGATAAGAAATCTACGTGAGACCGCTCAATATTCGCCGCTTCACAGCAAGTACAAAATCTACATCGTTGATGAAGTACATATGCTAACGATTCAGGCCTTCAATGCCTTGTTGAAGACCCTAGAAGAACCACCGCCATCAGTCATTTTTGTGTTTGCCACGACAAATCCAGCCAGGGTCCCCCAGACAATATTATCACGGTGCGAACGATTTGCTTTCAAGCGTCTGTCGGTAAGAGAGATCAAGAGCCGTTTGAGATCGATAGCGGATCGGGAGAACATCAATATTACGGATAAGGCGCTGCACTATATTTCTCTGAAGGCCGATGGCAGCATAAGAGACGGCGAAAGTGTTCTTGAACAACTCGTTTCTTTTGTCGAAGGAACGATCACAGAGGAGGAGGTTTTCAAGCTCGTAGGATTCTTGAGCACTGAGTTCTATTTTGGTCTGATAAAGAGAATAACACAAGGGAATTACGCGGATGTACTGCGCACATTGAACGAGGGCATTGAAGATGGTGCTGATCCACTGGAGATCTACCGTGGATCAGTCGATTATCTACGTGCTGCATTCCTGTCACACAGCGATATGCCACAGGAATTCATGGATGTAAGCGATGATGAAATGAAAAAGATCCGTTCCCTGGATTTGAATAGGGATCAGATAATGCGCATGCTTGAGGTGCTTCTGAGAGCGGAGGACCTGGTCAGGAGGTCGACGAACACGCGGATCGCCGTTGAGATTCTATTCTGCCAGTTGATCGAGAATGACAAAGCGATACCATCGACAAATGACCGGAGGGACAAGGGTGATTTCAAGCAGGAGTTAGTGAAGCTCCTCCAGGCGCACAGCCCGAAGCTGGCTGCGCTGATAGAGAAATCCTCGGTCGTTGTCGAAGAGAATAATGTCCGTATTACGGCCGACCATGATTTCGTAGGGAAGATGATTCTAAACAGCCGGAGCATTCTTGAAGAGACTTTCAAGAAACTCTTGAAGCGCACTGTTGGTTTGCAGGTAGACGTTGGTGAGAATGTCAAAAAGGAGAACAGCCTCGAGGATACGATAAGGGCGTTATTCGACGGCGAGGAAGTAAGATGAAGAATTTCATGAAGCAGGCACAGAAACTGCAATCGAAATTGCTGGAGCAGCTCCGCGCGATAAAAGCGGAGGGCAGCGCCGGCGGCGGCATGGTGAGGATTGAGATGGACGGCGAGCAGAATGTGCTCTCGGTCAAGATAGAACCGCAGATTTTCGAGGAAAGAGATGTTGCCATGCTCGAGGATCTCATTGTGGCTGCTTACAGTGACGCAAAGAGGAAGGTCCTTGAGAAAACTCAGGAGAGCCTGAAATCGATCACCGGCTTGCCCTTACCGCCCTTTTAGATTCTACAATTCAATCGATCAGCAATATTTTGCCAGTTCTTACCTGACCGCAGCCGTATATCCTGTAGAAATACGCTCCTTGCGGCAACTTTCTTTCTTCACTATCGCGCAGTTCCCAATAGATCATGTTGTGGCCAGCAGTCATATGATGGTCGGTGAGCACCTTGACCAGCTGGCCCAGTGAATTGTATGCTTCGATCCTGATGTTTGCCGGTTGCGAGAGATTCAGTTCTAGAGTAAGCACGTTCCGCACCGGATTAGGTGATGCCGATACCGCAGTCAGGATATTCATTCCTTGATCTTCGGTTACGCCCGGACCGCTGCCGACCGTAAATGAATAGAACTGAGGAGGCACGTGTTTTGGCGACGTGCGCTTTATCCCTTCGTCGTTTTGTGTCGTAAGAAAATAGAATACGCTATCGCCATTGGATTGGGTCGGGATCTGTGCCGAGAAAACGCCGGGCGTGTCGACGACCGGATTCAATGCGAGCGTAGTGTAGACACCATCATTGACCTTGTAGTAAAGCAATGTCGAATCACTGATCAGGTTGCTCGAAGTAATTATCTCGGCACGCACCCGGTA
>JBFEPB010000270.1:0-3034 GCA_041550295.1 bacterium
GCATTCTAATATGGAACACCTCGAAGAGAAGTTGAAGGAGACGCAGGATCTACGTTTCCGAATGGTGATCACCGACGGTGTATTTTCGATGGACGGCGATATAGCAAAACTGGCCGAGATATGCGATCTCGCTGAAAAATACGACGCAATGGTCATGGTCGATGACTCCCATGCTACTGGATTCATGGGCAAGACCGGGCGCGGTACTCATGAACACTGCGGAGTGCTGGGAAGGATTGACGTTATTACAACCACGCTGGGTAAAGCGCTCGGCGGCGCGTCAGGTGGATGCGTGAGCGGACGTAAAGCGATCGTCGACCTGTGTCGGCAGCGCGCACGCCCGTATCTCTTTTCAAACACCGTCCCGCCGGTCATAGTCGCCGCGGCAAGCAAGGTCCTTGATATCATCAGCGAAACGACCGACCGCCGCGATAAACTCGAGGAAAACACCAAATTCTTCCGGGAAAAAATGACCGCTGCCGGATTCGACATCAAAGAAGGCGTTCATCCAATCGTGCCGATCATGCTCTACAATGCAAAACTCGCTCAGGATATGGCACGCGACCTTTACAGTGAAGGCATCTATGTGATTGGTTTCTCGTTTCCCGTCGTACCAAAGGGACAGGCACGGATAAGAGTGCAGATATCCGCCGGCCATGACCGGGATCACATTGAGCGCGCAATCGCTGCCTTCACAAAGATCGGTGAGAAATACAAGATACTTGGCAAGAAGAAGAACGATATCATCGAGATGTACGGATTATAATAAATAAGAGATTGCGGATTTCATGAAAAATACTTCTGACGTCATTATCATCGGTGGCGGCATAACCGGCTGCGCCATCAGCTATTATCTCACAAAGAAAGGACTCGAAGTAAACCTATTTGAAAAAGACTACTTGACTGCAGGATCGACTGGCCGTTGCATCGGGGGAATCAGACAGCAATTCTCAACCCCGCTCAGCATCCGGGTGGCAATGGAATCGATGAAGAAATTCACCGCCATGAAGGAGGACCTGGGACAGGACGTTGAGTTTCATCAGGGTGGATATCTCTTCCTCGCTCACAGCGAAGAAAAGAAGCAAACCTACTTGAAGCTAATCGAAATTCAGAGGAAAATGTCGCTGGATGTGAGTTTCATCGGTGTATCTGATATCGAAAAATTGGTGCCCGGCATTGACCCGACCGGCCTTCTGGGTGGCGCCTACTGCCCGACTGACGCACAGGCCAACCCGTTCCTGATCATCGATGGTTACGCAAGAGTTATAAGAGAACGCGGTAATGTTTTCACGCGCAAAGAGGTTACGCGAATCAATACGAAAAAGGACAAAGTCGCTTCCGTTGAAACGAGTGACGGTGATACCTTTTACGCGCCGGTAGTGGTTGATGCAGCCGGCCCTTTTGCCCGCGACATCGCCCAAATGCTTGAAATCGATATTCCTATCTATCCGGAACGGCACGAGGCGATGATCACCGAACAAATGGAACGTTTCTTCGACATGATGATCGTCGACTACCGGCCCGACGGCTGCTATTTCAATCAGAAATGGCGGCATGGGAGCATAATTGGGTGCTACACGCCTGTTCCGAACGTCCCTGGACACGACCTCGGCACTTCATTTGAGTTCGCAAGAGAAATGGGACGGCGTATGGCTCGATTGATCCCCAGATTGTGTGACGTCAAGATAATCCGTCAGTGGTCGGGCAGTTATGAAATGACACCGGACGGCAACCCCATCCTGGACTGTTCCGATATCGAAGGTTTCTGGATCGTCGGCGGTATGTGCGGTCATGGTTTCATGCTGGGCCCGGAAATCGGATGGCTGGCTGCCGAATATATCACCGAAGGAAGGCCGCCGTACGATATTGCCGAATTCGCGCTGCACCGTGATTTCGCAAGCAAAGAGGTCATGAAGTGACAACCTTCAAAATTACCAAGACCGATAAGAAAACGCGAGCGCGCTGCGGAGTACTGAAAACAAAGCATTTTGAGGTAAAAACACCCAACTTCATGCCGGTCGCTACGCAAGCCACTGTTAAAACACAATCGCCGCAGGATTTGAAAAAAGCCGGGGTCCAGATAATCATCTGCAATACCTATCACCTGATGCTGCGCCCCTCATCATCAGTGATAAGAAACCTGGGCGGACTCCATCGTTTCATGAACTGGGATCGAGCGATCATCACTGACTCCGGTGGTTTTCAGGCATATTCGCTTACCGACCTGAGGAAGATCAGCGATGATGGGATCGAGTTTTCCTCGCATCTCGATGGTTCAAGGCACTTCCTTGCCCCGGAGAATGCGGTCCATATTCAGGAAGAACTTGCCCCCGATATCGCCATGTGCCTTGATGTGTTCAGCGCTTACCCAATGGAGTTTCTTGAAGCCCGCATCGCGGTTGAGCGAACGGTCAACTGGGCGCAACGCAGTCTTGCCGTAAAAAAAAAGTACCGCTTTTCGGCATAATCCAGGGCGCAACGTACAAGAATCTGCGCCTTGAGTGCACTCAGCGCATCACCGAGCTCAATTTCCCTGGTTACGGCATCGGTGGGTTAATGATCGGTGAACCTTCCTCGTTGACAAATGAGATAGTAGGTATTGTTGCCGAAGTGATCCCCGAACAAAAAACCCGTTATCTCATGGGTTGTGGCTATCCGGAGGATATAATCGAAGCGGTCGGTTCAGGGATCGATCTCTTTGACTGTGTGCTGCCCACAAGGAATGGCCGAACCGGAATGGCCTTCACCTCGCGCGGAAAGATCGTGATAAAAGCAAGCAGGTACGCAACCGATAGAACGCCCCTCGATGTTAATTGTGATTGCTATACCTGCCACAGTTTCTCGCGCGCCTATCTGCGTCATCTCTTCAATACGAGCGAGGCCCTGGCCGGCAGATTAGTGAGTTATCACAACATTTACTTCTACATGAAGCTGATGTCTGAGATCAGAAATCATATCAAACGCGGCACTTTTTCGCTTTTTTCAAGAAGGCTTCTGCGCAGATATGATTTCCGAAATACGTAGAAAACGAGGC
>JBFEPB010000271.1:0-3030 GCA_041550295.1 bacterium
ATATGAAAGTCTTGCTCAACAACGCAATCAACTCAGCATGGTGCAACGAAGATAGCAAGAGTAATCTCAGAAAAGAAATAGACGATTATTATGGCACGAATTATGAAGGCGTCACAACTGCAAATAGTACAGAATAGCTGTTTAGGGCAGAATAATCATCTCCGGATAGAAGCACTTTAGTCTCCACGTTGCGCAATGAGCATCTCATGGTCACCAACAATGAAGGTGATTCCAGTTTGCATACCTCTTGCTTTTTCTGTGCTTTTATGTATCATTCCGTCCGACAAGGGAACTTACAATGCAACTATTGAGTACGTTGATCCGAGGTGATTTATGAAGATTACAGTCTTCAAACGATATCCAGTGCCAGTCTACTTTGCTCTGACGTTCATCATCTCATGGGGCGGCATACTCCTGGCCATAGGTGGACCTGGCAGGATCCTGCGCACCACTGAGCATTTCGATACGCTGTTGCCGCTTGTGATCATGGCGATCCTCGCAGGACCCAGTGTATCTGGCATTCTGTTGACCGTTCTATTTAATGGAGGGCAGGGACTTCGTGAGATTAAGTCCCGGTTGATCAGATGGCGCGTGGGCATTGGCTGGTATGCGGTAGCACTCCTCGCCGCACCACTACTTATGCTAACCATATACTCTATACTCTCGCTACTGTTCCCTAAATTCCTACCTGGCGTATTCACAGCCGAAAATACGTTGTCGCATCTGCTGATGGGTTTCGTCACAGGGCTAATGGCCGGTTTCTTCGAGGAACTCGGCTGGACCGGGTTCGCCACACCCAAATTGAGGCAGCGCTACAGCATCCTCGGCACCGGACTCATCGTGGGTCTTCCGTGGGCTGTATGGCACATACTTCCTGCCCTCTGGTTAGGATTTGCCAGCGGCACGATCAACGGCGCGCTTTCCACGGTCAGCTATTTGATGGATCCCTTCTTATTCCTGGTAGCCTCCAGGGTACTAATTGTATGGGTTTACGAACGCACGGGTGGAAGCCTGCTCATGGCAATGCTCATGCATATGAGCCTGACAAGCAGCGCACGCATTCTCACCCCTATGGGAATAGTGGGCGTACGTCTCATGTTGTTCGGCATCGTATGGGCCGCTGCAGCATGGTGTGTCATTGCATTGTTTATCATGAAAAGAGGAGATACAGAATGACAAGCATTTTTAAAAAGCAAAACGACATGGACATTGTCGGGCAGGGCGGGAAGATCATCCTTTTTGTTTTACCGTTTTTGATCGCCGCCATACTGGTCGACACCTATTTGCCCAGAATCGCATCATTGCCCGCGAGTATTAGTTTCATCAAACCTCTGGGATACGTGTTACTGATCCCGGGCATTATCCTCTGGGCGACAGCGATCATACAGTTAATCACCGGCTTTTCCAAAGGCAGGCTGGTAACCACCGGCGCTTACGGCATTGCTCGCAATCCGATATACTCCAGCGCAACATTCTTCATTCTTCCCGGCGTCGCGTTGATAACGTTAACGTGGGTCTATTTTGCAGTTTCGGTCTTCTTGTACATCGGCGTCATGATCTTTATCGGTACCGAGGAACGACAACTTACAAAGGCATTTGGCAAGGACTACGAAAACTATATGACAAGAGTTGACCGCCTGATCCCATTCAGGAAGCCTCGGCAAAAATAAAGTATTGACCGAGGAATAGAAGGAATTTGTCTTACGGAATTCAAGAATATTTTCTCCAGGACAATTAGTGCATTGTACTGAAAGATTCTTTGGAGGATAATATGCAAAAAAGCATGATCATAGTCGGTGCGGGTATCTCCGGGCTTTCAACGGGTTTTTATGCGCAGATGAACGGATTCAAGACGTCCATTTTTGAACTGCACAAGATCCCGGGCGGGCTCTGCACTGCATGGACACGAAAAGGATATACGTTCGATCTAAGCATGCATATTCTGGCCAATTCAAAAACTGGCCCATTCAAAGAGATGTGGGATGAACTCGGCGTAACCATTGACCAGGAATTCTACTATCACGACAATAAGATAGTCGTTGAAGGGAGCGGAAAAAAACTTGACCTCTGCGTTGACCGTGCGCGTCTCGAAGAGCAGATGCTTGCCATCTCCCCAGACGACTCTGACCTGATCAAGGAATTTGTTAACCTCTTTTTCGGCCGGGGAGTAACTGATCTCATCTCTCTTGAACCGCCCGAATTGACCGGGATATCCAGCAAGGTCAAAATGGCACTATCCATGATACCCCTGATTGGATTATTCAGAAAGTACGGCAAGATATCATTGCAGGAATTCACTGCGCGGTTCAAGGATCCGTTTCTGGGGAGAGCAATCAGATATTCAGTGGATTCTCCGGGCTGGCCCATGCTAAAGTGTCCGCTGATCACCATGGCGGGTTTTGCGCGCTCCGGCGTTACTGAAAGCGGGTACCCGCTGGGCGGCTCCCTGAAGGTCATGCTCAAGATGGCAAAGAAATACAAGAAACTGGGTGGCGAAATACACTACGAGAGCCGGGTCACAGATGTCCTCATCGAAAATGACAAGGCCGTTGGAATCCGCCTTGAGGACGGCAGCGAGCACACAGCCGATATTGTGGTATGGGGAGGAGATGGTCATCGTCTAATATTCGACATACTTGGCGGCAAGTACATAAATGACGCAATCCGGAAAATGTACGACACATGGATCCCGGTGAAGCCGATGGTTCACGTCATGTTCGGGGTGGATATGGACCTTTCAAAAGAACCATCCCGTTTCGTATTTGAAACGGACAAGCCGATCACTGTCGGTAACGACGAATTCAGGTGGTTGAACGTAATGATGCACTGCTTTGACAAAACAACGGCACCGCCTGGAAAATCGGCGCTCGAGGTGTGGTATGCGACGGACTACAAATATTGGGAAAATCTGATAAAGGACCGCGCCAAATACGACAGCGAGAAAAAATGGATCGCCGAAGAGACGGCTGATGCGCTGGAGAAAAGATGGCCTGGGTTCAAGTCAAAGATAGAGATGGTCGATGTGCCAAC
>JBFEPB010000272.1:0-3028 GCA_041550295.1 bacterium
CCCTATTTCCTTGAGTATTGTCAAGACTTCATTAGGCATTACTTCCTGCCCGAATTGAGTGTAGAGAACGGGTGAGGGAAGGGCGATCTTGAATTGGAAGCGGTTAAGATCAGCGAGTTGCGTCGTAAGGGGTATTATGGCGTTGTGCGGGCAAATCCTCAGGCATCCACCGCAGTCTATACAGCGATCATAACTAATGACTGCTTTTTTCTGCCGGACTCGTATCGCCTTGGTCGGGCAGACCTTCATGCACGCAACGCACCCGATGCATTTCGCATCTTCGATTTTGATCGAATGTGTGATGGGTTTTTCAGTCATGTTTGCCATTCAATATGATTCTGATCTCGAGTCTTGTGCCTCTGCCTACTTCCGATGTTATCCTGAACTTGTCGGCATTCTTTTTCATGTTGGGTAGACCCATACCGGCGCCGAATCCCATTTCTCTCATTTCTTCGGTCGCTGTTGAGTAGCCAGGTTGCATCGCCAGATCGATGTCCTCAATACCGGGCCCCTTGTCATCTATTGTCAACAAGATCTCTTCCCGGTAGACATTTATGCTCATTACGCCACTCTCGGCGTACATCACCACGTTCATTTCTGCTTCGTAGGCGGCAATGGCGATACGACGTATTATGTCACTATCTATGCCTATTTCCCTTAGGGTGTTCCTTATTTTACAGGAAGACTCACCGGCGTTCACAAAATCACCACCACGTATCTTGAATTCCTGCTGGAATAGTACGTCGGATTGTGCATCTGATTTATTCATCATTATTCGGGGATGCGGAGTGAACACCGTTCGTGTACAGAATGCCGCAGGCTTCGAACATCTTCATTTTGGTAGTGAGGAGTGGAATGTCGCACTGTTCAGCGAGTTTCACGGTTTCTTCTGTAGGGTACTTGCCGCGGACAAATATTATTACTGCAACTCCCGCGATCTCGCAAGTCCTTACCACTTGTTTGTTGGTCAATCCAGTAATCAGGACTGTATCGCGCTCGGAATATGGTTTTGAGAAGGCGAGCACATCGCTCATCAAATCTGAGGCCTTTGCGTATTTTATGTCGAGGCCCTGCGTTCCGTGTTCGGATAGTAATTCTGCATGCAGCAGTGTCTGTATATGGGAAAGCGTCATGCGTTATTTCTTGGTTTTCCTGATCGCCTTCTTCCTACTTTTTTTCTTCTTATGTTTCTCGAATATTTGATCGACCTTCTTAACCGTAGTCTGACCATGATAATGACCATCGACCACTACGATCGGCGCCAAAGCACATGCACCAAGGCAATTAACGCTCTCCAAAGTGAATCTGCCATCACCGGTAGTGCAGCCCGGATCGATTTTCAGCAGACTCTTGAATCGGTCGAGGACCATTGGTGCGCCACGGACGTGGCAGGCAGTGCCAAGACACACGGTCAATATGTGTTTACCACGCGGTGTCAGGCTAAAAGCACGATAAAATGTGACAACACTATAGACGTCGATCAGTGGGATGCTCAGTCGGTCAGAAACAAACTGTATTGCCTCAGGCGGAAGCCAGTGATATTTCTCCTGAATGTCCTGTAAAACGGCTATCAAAGAGGATTTTTCCTCGTGATACTTATCAACTATTGCCGAAAGATCTTTCGTGTTGATTTTCATATCACTCCTTTCTAGGGTCAGTTATTATAGCCATTTTGCGTTGACAGTCAATACATTGATTGCCTAATGCCATAATGCAAAATGCAATAGTGTCAATACTGGTGTATGATGGCGTATGACAAAAACATGCTGAGCTTCGTACTGTTCTAATAAAAAAAGCCGGGTCAACGAGGACCCGGCGTACCTGATGAGTTGTGGGTATTCTAATTCCTGCCTATCTTGCCGAACATTCTTATCGAGTTAGCTACCCGCTGCACGGCCAGGATGTATGCGGCGTGCCGCATATTTGTTTGATGTCGGTCGGCGATACGCACAACATCCCAGAAGGATTTCTGCATCATTTTCCAGCAACGATTCTTGACCTCGTCTTCGGTGTAGAAGAATTTCTGAAGATCCTGGATCCATTCTAGATAAGACACTGTCACCCCGCCCGCATTGGCGAGGATATCCGGAATCATGAAGACACCCTTATCAGCAAGGATCTCGTCCGCTTCAGCCGTAGTTGGTCCATTTGCGCCTTCACACACGATTTTTGCCTTGATTTTGTGGGTGTTCTTCTCGTTGATCATCCCCTCGATTGCACATGGCAGCAGGATATCGATGTTCAGAGCCAGTAGTTCTTCATTAGTGATCGAGTCGTATTTCTTGAAGCCTTTGACCGTTTTTGTTTGATTAACATGTTCACATAGCGCAGGAATATCGATTCCATTTCTGTTGTAGATGCCGCCGTAGATATCGGTGATGGCGATAATCTTGCAGCCGTACGGATGCAGTAATTTGGCTATTGAACAACCCACATTGCCGTAGCCTATGATCGCAATACGTTTTCCTTCAAGAGGATATTCAAGATGTTTTGAGGCCTCGAGCAGCGAAAAATACATGCCAAGTCCAGTTGCTCCGGCCCGACCTTGAGAACCACCTATTTCCAGGGGTTTACCCGTGACTACGGCTGGTTCAAAATGTCCCACATAGCGGCTATACGCGTCACATATCCAGGCCATTGTTCGGGCGTTAGTGTATACGTCTGGTGCCGGGATGTCGCGATCTGGTCCGATGATTTCCTTTATCGAATAAGTGTATTCTTTGGTGAGTTTTTCCAGTTCACTCTCGGTCATCTCCGGAGGATTACATATTACCGCACCTTTGGCACCGCCAAGCGGTAGATCCAGGACCGCGGTTTTCCAGGTCATCCAGGCAGCAAGGGCTTTGCATTCGCTGAGCGATGCATCTGGACTATAGCGAATGCCGCCTTTGCCTGGACCACGCACAGTACAGTGCTGAACACGGTAGCCAGTATAGGTTTCAACTGCACCGTCATCTCTGGTAATGGTCATGTGAACGGTCAATTCTTTTTCAGGAAATTTTAGCCGGTTATAGATCCATGGTTCAAG
>JBFEPB010000273.1:0-3013 GCA_041550295.1 bacterium
AAAAGAGGTTAGTATGAGTTTCATGGCATTGGTTTCCATGACCCCGATTGGCAAGGGCGAAAGCGTCAGCAAACAGGTTGCCAGGGTGGTGGATGTGGTCGATAAGTCAGGAATCCCCTATATCATAACACCAATGGGTACGATAATCGAGGGTGAAACCTGGGACGATGTAATGGGTATATTGAAGAGGGGCTTCGATAGTATTAGAGAAAACTGCCCCCGGATATCTATTTATATCAAGATTGACTACCGAGAGAGCAAGTCCGGCCGCCTTAAATCAAAAATCGATTCTCTAGAGGAAAGACTCGACCGGCACCTGGCGAAGAGTAGTTAAAAAGACACTTACGCAGGATAGGAAATATTCAGTCAGCGCGAACCTGCTTTGTAATTGGAACTCTGGCATCGTTCAGAAGTGAAAACCCTTCTCATTCAATACCTTCAAGCACGTTCTTACTATTTTTGCATCATACAGTTTCTTTTTGTTCGCAGTTATCTCAGAAATAGCATGGTCTCTACCGCGGGCGGGCCGATACGGACGATGCGCCATCATTGATTCAACAACATCCGCGACGGCCAGGATCTTCGCTTCAACCATGATCTCGCTGTCCTTTAGTCCAGTTGGATATCCTGAACCATCAAGCCTCTCGTGATGTTGCAGTACGATCTCTGCGACATGCCACGGAAATTCTATCGTCCTTAGTATGTCGTATCCAACAAGGACATGATCCTTCACCAATGCGAATTCAGCATCGGTCAGACTACTCGGTTTGTTGAGTATACCGGCCGGAACATTGATCTTTCCGATATCATGAACAAGCGCAGCAACATGCAACCCCTCCTTCTGATGACTGGGCAACTTC
This sequence comes from bacterium, assembly GCA_041550295.1. Taxonomy (GTDB): domain Bacteria; phylum Hydrothermota; class Tepidihabitantia; order SM23-42; family SM23-42; genus SM23-42. The sequence continues at coordinate 861 of JBFEPB010000273.1, forward strand.
AGTCTACTAGCAATTGCGTCAGCCAGCACGGCAACGCGGTACTGATGGCCGGCTGTATAAGGGTCGCGTTTCTCAACAGCCGAAATAAGGGCATTAATCGTATCCTCAAGAACCTTCTGCATCCTGTCGTAACTCTTTTGCAACTCCTCCTGGGTTCTTTTGTAGTCGGTCATATCCCTGGCAATGCCCAGAACCACGGTCTTGCCATCAATCCTTACTGGATATGTCCTGATGCCCACGATCGTCTTGCTGCCGTCTTTCCGGGTTAACGTAAATTCATCTGGACCGGTCCGTTGCCCCAAGGCGTTGCGAGCGAGCAATGCCTGTATCTTAGGTATCTGGTCGGCTGGCAGCAATTTGGCGTTCGCAAAGTTCTTGCCTATCAATTCATGTTTCTTATAGCCAGTAATTTCCTCTGTTGCTTTGTTACCATCGAGAAAATTCCCTTTTAGGTCGGTCAGGAAATAACCATCGGGTGCGTATTCAAACAGCAATTTCATTCTCTCTTCAGAACTGCGTATTTCCTCCTCGGCTTTTTTCCGCTGAGTCACGTCCCATATGTATGAACGCGTGCCGATAATATCACCATCATCCCTCAACGCAGTGGCATCGCATTCAAGATAGACTACGTTCCCATCTTTGCGAACTCCCCTGAATTCATGCCTACTCGTCTCCATTCTACCTTCAAGGATCCCTTCACGTACTGTTACTACGCGAGCAAGGTCATCAGGATGCACGATCAATTCCAATTTCTTACCCTCCATTTCCTCCCGTGAATACCCGAGGAGCTCCGTAAACCTTCTGTTGTAGTAGCTGAATCTACCATCACGATCAATCAGTAATATTGCAGCCCCTGCCTTTTCGACCAGATCCCGATAGCGTTCCTCAGATTCACGAAGAGCATTTTCACTCTTCATACGTTCAGTAATATCACGCGTGGTAGCCACAAATGCAATAGGAGCACCCCGGTCATCCTTCATCAAGGATGCATTGAGTTCTCCGTAGAACTTCGTGCCGTCTTTTCTAATCAATACATATATCCGATCCCTTACGATACCTTCCGTGAGTGTCTCTTTCATATTTGAAAGGGCCGCATCGCGATATTCCGGATCGATCAAATCAAACGCGCTCTTCCCCAGCAACTCTCGTTCTTTCGTATAGCCGTGAAGCTTCAGGGTCTGCGGTGATGCATACGTAATTTTTCCCTCCAAATCGCTCATTGTAACCGCTTCCGGCGTAGTATTCACCAGAGTTCGATACTTTCCCTCGGATTCTCTCAATCCCCTCTCAGCTTGCTTTCGGGCGGTGATATTACGGTAAATAGAATAAATACCAACTTGTTTCTTGTTTATTATGATCGGCGATGCCAGTACCGATACATCTATCAGATTACCGGATTTGCACCGGCGAGTTGCTTCAATTGCAACGCCTTCGCCGTTTCCGGCGCGTTTAGTTATTAACCGCGCATCATCCTGGAAATTCTCAGGTACAATCAGATCATCGATTGACTTACCCTTTGCCTCCTCCAATGTGTATCCGAATATTGTGCTGAACTCGCTGTTGATACGTTGCACCAGCCCATCACAATCAAGCAAAGCGATGCCCTCCTGTGCACTCGCAAAAAGCTGCTCAAGAAAACCCTTTTCGAGTTCAAGGGATTTCTGAACTTCTTCACGTGCTTTGACCTCCTGCTGTAGATCATAATAGGTTCGTGCATTTCTCAGCGCAGTAGCAGCATAAGTGGCAAACACTTCGGTCACGACGAGATCATTATCGCTGAATTCGATACGGCTGCGGTCCAGACACATTGCACCGATGATCTTTCCGTCAACGATAAAAGGTGCGGTAATAGCGTGCTCATTTTCTTCATCCGGCGTACCCGGGATATGTTGGCCCACGTCGTGACTTGCCGTGTCATTGAAGATCATTGCCTTTCGTGCTTTTATCGCGATACCGGTGAAACTCGTGTCGATATCCAAAGGAGTTGCCAGGATCGCTTTCTCGTAGGGAGGATCTATTGCCACAACGGGTCTGAGTGTTCTTTTGTCTCCCTCAAGCAGGTAAATAGCACAACCGTCTGCCCGAACAATATTACGAGCACTCGATGCGATACGTGTAAGAACCTCTTTCACATCAAGGCTTTCAACAAGATA
>JBFEPB010000274.1:0-3007 GCA_041550295.1 bacterium
GGCACCCATGGTTTCGGGTACGATCCGGTATTCGTCCCAAAAGGGTACAAGAAGACTTTTGCTGAACTCGGACCAGTAACGAAGAATCGGATCAGTCATCGGGCGCGGGCATTGCAGAAGTTGCGCAGGTACCTTCAGGAATAAGGATAGAGTGACGTAAGACGATCCTGGCCAGTCAGTCTATCTCGACGATCTTGTCCCTCGATGTCCTTCCTTTCTTGATGGCAATGGAAGATTTGCGCTTCCCATAGTATCGTGAAAGCGTTTCGATGAGTTCCTTGTTTGCCCGTCCTGCTGAGGGCGGTGACACTAATTTGACCCTTAGCTGATTATCCCCAAGATCGATAACTTCATTCTTTTTCGATCTGGGCAGCACCTTGACCCTCAATTGCATTTCACTGTTCTGTTTCTTCCTTTTCTTCGGTTGGTGCTAACTCGAAATATAGTTGTTTTTTTCTACCTTCAATTATAGGGGGTGCTACTTGCTGACCGGTGAGTTCGTTCTCAAGCGCAGTGTCTTGCTCTGGAACCAGGTTACGCCCTGTGGCCACTTTGACTATGGTTCCTGTCGTATCTATGATCGCGCGGACAACTTGAGCTCGCGCCGGTATGGCGATCAGGGACTCGTCGATATCCCGGGTTTCTTCGCTGGTGGTCGCGAGCCCGGCCGCTGGAGCCGGAGTCTCTTCATATTTTGCATCAAGCGCTTCTTCCTCAGCCACCTTTGCCGTACCTTTTACCTTGAGCGCCGTCGGAGCCGTTCTTATGCTTGTTTCGGGGATCGAAATCTTTACTTCGTGGCGTACTGCGACTTGCTGATATGCTATGCGGTCGTTCACGCCGACAATCTTTCGTGATGGACTGATTTCGACAAGAACAACAAGGACGAGTATTGCTGCGGCAACCGGGGCGAAGATGGGCGCGAATCTGATCAGAGTACGGCGGGGCGCGGGTTTGATTTTTTCCATGACACGCCGTTTCATGGTGAAGACAAATTCCCTTGAGGGTTCTTCAAAAACCTCCTGCTTGATACGTGTGTCAACTCTCTGCAGCGCCGACAATTCTTTCCGGCACGCTGCACAAGTCTTCAGGTGGATTTCGACTCTGGTTTTCTCCTGCTCATCGAGTTCGCCGTCGAGATATGCGTTTAGTAACTCAATGGGCAAATCACATTTCATGGTTTTGCACCTCCATATCCTCGAATATTCTTTTCAATTTCTGACGGGCGCGGGCAAGTCTCGACATCACGGTTCCCTTTGGAATGTTGAGTATGTTGCCGATCTCTTCATATGAGAGGTCCTCCTCGACCTTGAGCGATAGGATGATGCGCGCCTCCTGTGGCAACCTGGTAAGTGCCGCGTTGATCCGTTCGCGGATCATTTTCTCTCTGGTCATGCGGACCGGGTCGTTTCGGCCATTGGGCAAAGTTTTTTCAACGTATTCCAATGGCGCGATATTACCCTTACGTTCACGCTTCAGGAAATTTATCGCATTGTTCACACCGATCCTCCTTAACCAGCTGAAGAATGGTCTATCAGTCTGAAACTTATTGATCGAACGGTAAGCCTTAATAAACGCTTCCTCAACTAAATCCTCGGCATCATCGCGGTTGAGTACCATACGGTACATCACTTTGTAGAGAGCCATTTTATAACGCTCGATTATCGGGCCGAATGCGTCGCAGTCACCCTTCTTGACCGCTTCGATCAGGATTTCGTCGCTCTCTATGTTATTATACACTGGGAATGCCCATTTATTCCCTGCTGCACGCAGCAATGGATCGAAACGGGTTTAAGCAGATTCATACGGATGTGAACAGATGAATCCAAGACGTCAATCCCTGTGCATCTGCTATAATCTGTCTGGATCAATTATTCTTGTACTGAATAACCAGCTGGTATTTCGAACACCTTGTCGTTTATTGGCGTCGTTTCAATCTTCGTTACCTCACTGCGGGTGGTCATTGTGAATGCCATCTCCTCGCCACCCATGCTCATTTCCATGACGATCTCCAGCGGAAAACCGTCGATCTCGCTGATTTTGTTCTGAAATTCCTCATATTGTTTCTTATTTGGGCCCATCATGGCTGATGAACCGAGGCCGGATTCTGACATGCGTTTCTGAAACTCCTGAATTTCCTTGTAGCCGGGGACGTCTTTTGTTACCCACATCGTTTGCTTGAACGTCATTTCTCCCTCATCGCCTGTAGCCTTCATCGTCACAACAATCTCTTCGCAATCTTTGTTGAGGATCTCCTTCTTGTTGCCGGTCCTGACGACACTAACATCAGGCATTTCCATTTCAGTTTCTTCCGGTTCTTCAGGCTCACCAATCATTTCGCTGAGCCTGTATTCGGTATATTGCTTTTTTTCATGATCTATTGACCATATGACATCCTTGTCGAGCCGGATGATTTTTGTGTCGGACATACTACCCATCATTGGATTCTCAGCAGTCATTTCGGTCAATGACCGGTCGCCTTTCACAAAAACACGCATCTGGGTTTCACCTTTCATCCCCATCATACCTTCGGTCGTCGATGTCATTTCATACATTACGTCGGCGTATAGTGACGTTGCGAAGCAGCACAGCATTACGAGACAGGTTATTTTCATCAAAAGCCTCCTTTGCCTATTATACAGCAAACGGATGAGATGTCAATTACAGCGAGAGACTGCGTCTTCCTTGATGCCTGATCAGAGTAATGAGTGATTAATGCTACAGCAGCAAGCGTTTGATCAATATTGGAGCATACGCTCCAGGTGGCAGGGTGCATTTCATGACGGACTTGGATTTGTTCGCGTAGATCTCGTCTGGCTTCGGGATCGAGACCGTAAAATCGGTGGGGAAGACGATCGCGTCGCGGAGAAAATACTTGAACCGCACGCCGCGCAGGCGCATTTTTTGAAGAGCCATTTGCTTCAGGGTAATGCCCTCTCTTGACAGAACTTTTTCCATATTCTTGCCGACCGAACCCTTGAGTTGTGCTTTCTCGTTGATCATTGGA
>JBFEPB010000275.1:0-2995 GCA_041550295.1 bacterium
TCACAGGTGAGTTTTCCACCAATGAAATCAGGTATGCGCGCAACGACCGGGTGCGCCGTAAGCACCGAACCTTTAACCTCATACGTGCCTGCATTGACCACCATGGAATCGAAACGCTCAATCTTCTCGTCATTTGTAGGATTCCATCGCTCTGCAAACGCTCGGTTGGCATTCTCCCCGGCCACCCACGCCATACTGTAGTGACGACTTGTAAAGATAAAAATATTCGGAAACGACTTGTCCATCAGTGGGCTACCGGCATTCTGCCGTCCGGCTTGCTTGATCTGCCAGACTCCAACCACGTTTTCTGCTTCCTTTTGGTTAACATCATCTTTCATATTGTATTACAATATACCATTAAAAAAACTAAGGTCAAGAATGTTGCCGCCACGCCGCTGAACAACGGGAAGTTCATGAATCCAGAGGCTAATAACCGCTTTGCGTTATCAACGACAGTAACATCCTTAACGTTCATAACGAACTCAACGGGTTTTATTGGCAAAAAGTAATAAAAATGTATGCCTGTCCCCGGGGCGTGTCACCGATTCTGGGGAGGAGGCACAAACAAAGAAGGATCTGGCGGCTGATCGCTGCCAGTTAGTGAAATCATTTCGTACAGTGTCGTCCCGTTTTCATATACTGCCCAATTCGGCACCCACAGATCGCCAAATTGCTTCATGGGTCCGAATGTATAACGGTATTGCGTGGTCGCCCACACCACAGGTTCTTTCCTCGCATTCAAGATGATCCATCCGTGCATGACCCCGTCCAATCCATAGAATTCAAGCCGGCGGCTCCTGGGAATATCTCCCTCACCAAAACGAACTTCGTAATACGGATCACCGACCGCAACACCACGGGCAATGCGATAGATACTGAAAGGAGCCCGCTCCATCGCATTATCGAAAGATTCCTCACTGCCCCATGCGAACTCACCGTCAGTCACGGACCAATATCTGTATTCGGGGCTATATGCCCTTATTCTGTGATAACTCTCACTTTTCATTTCCACCCAGGACCTCGGACCGGTCAGGTCAAGGATCTCGTTTTCTATATAAGGTTCCGGCATATACCATGGATACCATTGGTGTACAAAATGAACGCTTTTCAATTTCGCCCATATGTCCATACCACCCATTTTTTCAACCATTGCTTCGGCTTCAGCGATCGCCAATGTGTCACCGCGGACACCGGTCCTCATCTCCTGCGCGTAACCTATTTGCGCTAAGAGAAGAACCACACACAAACACGGCAAAACAGATTTCACATTATCCTCCCTTGATTCGACTGACCAGTATTGTCTTGTATCTTGAGTATCTGCTATGTCTAAGACGACCCCTATCTACCCCGCTTCACACATTTATTGCGCATCATTGTACTACATCTTCAGCAAATGTCAATGAGATTTGACCCCGACTTGCCTTTTTTCACATTTTGGAACGTGATATAGATCTCCATTACTCCGCAATCTATTATCGTCATTCATCACGGATCCTACCTAGTATCGCACATGCGTTGCGGTTGTCCGGGAAGATTTCCAAAGACCTTTCATAATAATGGATGGCTGAGTCTATGTTTCCAAGATGCAGGTAGATATCAGCGAGATCGTAGCAGAGCAGGGCAGACACCGGAAATTCTTCAAGGCCTATATTCAACACGTTAATAGCTGCGCTGTCCCTCTTTCCCCAGAATAATTGCAGGCCCAAAGTCATGAATTCCTCTTCCATATAATAGTATTCGGTCCTGTTCTGCACCCTGAATTCCGCGTACCTATGCGCAGCATCTGATACATGAGATTCCGCCATCAATTCTTTCAGAAAAACCACGGCTGATTGTGCATCTTTGAGCGTATCATACTCCTGTTCCAGGCGTGCTCTCACAGCCACCAAATCATCCTTGCTCATGATACTTGAATGAGCGCTTATGACGTATTCCACCCGGCTGTCATCGCCGGCTATTCTATCCAGCACATCTATTACGCGGGGAATGTCGTTAAGCTTGTGCATGGAGAAAGAATAACTACTAGGTGCATTGATAAGATCTCCCGTATGAACAACGTTCTCCTCAGGGATATATACCAGAATATCATTGTTTGTGTGGGCGTTCCCGCAATAGAAAAGTCTGACCGTCATATCACCTACATCGAGGATAAGGCTGTCAGCGAACAAAATGCTCGGTGCTGTGATCCGGTAATTGTTTTTGAGATCATCCAGCATCATTTCCCGGACACGGATCTTTACTTCATCATCCGCAGTTCGATCAGGTTTATTCTTTAATTCCCACAATTTTTCCTCAATATACCACAATGTTGTCTTCTTATTTGCCGGATTACGCTCCATGAATGCGGGACATTTCACATGCCCGACCAGTATGGAGTCCGGAAAAACCTGATTGCCAGATGCATGATCCCAGTGTCCGTGCGTATTGATAACATAACGGTACGTGCTGCGATTGAAATCATCCTCAATGCGGTTTTTTATCTCGGACATGATCGCCGGACAATTATGAGTATCAATAATGATCAATCCTTCATCGCTTTTGATGGCAGTAACCCTCACGTCAAGACATTCATAGATTATTATCCGGTCACTTATTCTTTCAGCGGTGATCGGATAACGGAATTCGCTTCGGCATGAAAACACTACACAGCAAATGATCAAAAGATGCAATATTCTTAGATTATGTATCATGGGTCTTCAACCCTTTCTTATCACTCTGCTGCAACTGATCAAGATCATTGCAATCCCACCATCCGTCCATGTACGACTCACCAAGACCGAGCGAACCCTGAGACAAGACCCTTTGATAGAAATCATCATTATGAACCTGTATATCATAGTAATGTGGACCATTGATCTCTACGCCTGCCAAGGACAACAACTCGTTCGCCGTCTTCCTTAACCTATCCATGTTATACCCTGGCTACGTTCACTTCTTACTGCTCTCAAGTACCTGGTCAGAAGCAGAATACTGACCAGCGCCAGCAAAGCCATGA
>JBFEPB010000276.1:0-2977 GCA_041550295.1 bacterium
AGAAAGCACCTGGAGCGGAATCTCTCTCTTGCTGAATTCTCGTGTCGATTTTCTATCTCGTAATACCTCCATCAAAGGCCGGCCGCCAGTAGTTCTTGGTCTCGGCAGATCAACAATCTGTGCATCATCTGCTCGGCAAAAACTGAACATACACAGAATAATAATGAAACATGTCGCTACCATGTTATTCAAATGCACCATCATCTGCGCCTCCTTCAATCCGCTAATGATTCTGGTCGTTAACGCTGCGGAAACAGAATACATTTCCTGGAATATTTTGAGCCACCCGCTCTCAGAGTAAAGAAGTATATGCCGGCGCTCAAGTTCTGCGGACGCCAGACAGTACTGTGCCCACCTGCGTTCCTGTATTCGTCAACGAGACAGGCTACCTCTTGTCCGACGCTGTTGTAGACCTTGAGGGTCACATGACCGGGAACCATAGTATTATAAATTACCTCAGCGTGGGTTCTAACCGGATTCGGATAGCTGAGTAGCATATAACCAGAAGAAGACTCAGTTATTGGCCCCCTGAATTCCTCGATGCTCGTTAATACGCCGCTGCTTTTCACGTGGTAGATATCATAGAGAGTCGTATTACCACCAGTGTGGCAGGCAACGTGCCCATAGCCTTGTTGGTCGATTTGAAACGACGGAACAAAATGATCGCCGCCGATCACCGACGATACCCGCCAGCCTCCGGGCGAATCCTTACCTGAATAGTAGATATTACCGGTGTAGAAATTACCGCTGGTCTCCATCCAGGTGATATGAGGGGTTCCATTTCCATCGATGCTCAGAGATGGCTCGACCGCGCTGTAGGCAAGCGATGCCAACTCATACTGTTGCCAGGTTTGGCCAAACGGCTTGTGGAAATAGTATACCCGACCAGGAAATCCCCAGCCATCATTACCGCTCATTGCCAGGTGCAGATCACCATCTAGTTCTATCGCCATCGCCGCGGAGAAATCATTTGCATTACCACTATATAAGATTTCGTAATTCCATATGGTATCGGTCGGCGCACTCTTCCAAGCGTGGTGGATATGGTAATTTCCATAATCACCGCCGCGGTAAACGATATGCGCAGCACCTTCCGGAGTGACCGCAATAAAAGGCGTAGCACCAGTGCCGTACGGGCCAAGATAGCTGCCCGTTAGGGTCTCGACGACCCAACCGAGATAGGGTCCTGCAAAGTAACTCGAAGCATACGCAATTTTGTAATCCCCGGTACCAGGATCATCGGTTATCCAAGCCGCATGGGGCAAGCCCCAGCCGTCGATGGCGATGGTCGGCGAACAGTCGAGTTGGGCGCTGGCAGTAATGGACTCTGCCTGCCATAATCCGCCGGACGGATATGCAACGAAGATCTCCTCGTTCTGCTCGTAGACGACGAAGGGTATCCCGACTGCGGACGACCAGGCCATCGCTGGGTCAAAGGCGACCTGCATCGTATCACCAACCTCCTGCGGCGCACCCCAGGCCCCAGCCGGGCTGTTAGTGCAGTAGAAGATACGCCAGCCTCCTGTCACCTGATGTTTCCACACAAGATGCACCATGTCGGAATCGTCGATGCAGAGCGATTGCAGAGTAGTCTGTTTCCTGATCTGCGTATTGGTAATCGTATCGATAGTAGCGTGTTGCCACTGAGCATATACCAATGATGGTATTTGAACTGATATCAGGATCAGAAACAACAATTTCATGAACCCGCACCCATCTTTGCTGCAATTCATAATACCTCCTCTATTGATCCGACACCGAATAGAGCCACCATCTCTTTTTCGTCTGTCCTCTCGGCATTGATTTGCGTTCGAAATATACCTTCATGAACAAGCCATCAGTTGTCCTTATTTCGTACCAATGTTTACGGACATACCTCTCCTTACTCCCACTATTGCATGGAGACGTTTCTTTCCACTTCCGAATGACTTCCGCAACAACATACTCTGACTTACGCCACACAAATCTCGAGGGCAAACCCGGCTCTCCACGCGACATGGCTTTTGTATCAAATGTTCCTTTAACCGGCACGATTGTTTCACTCACGAATTTCTCACTTACTGTCATCTCTTCACGCACAAAAGCAATCCGCTGCCAATTGGAACGACCATCGAGTCAACCCTTTGATCTTCAATCACACGTTCGACCATTTCCGCGAGTATTTCCTTATGGCTGATCACATTATCGGCAACAAGAATGCCGCTTGCAACCATATTCAGCACAACTTTCTCGTAACATTCTTCATACATTTCCTTTTCGGCGTCAAGAAAACAAAAAGAAACACTCCTGTAATTATCAAGATACTCACGAGCATCACCCTGGATGAGTTCCACAATATCATCAACCTGAGCCGCTTGAAATGTCTCACGTGCAATGCTCGCTTTCTGCGGCAAAATCTCGAATGTCGTCAATTTTCTCCCGAGTTCTCTGCAAGAAAGAGCCAGCCACAAGGCTGAATAACCGCCGCTCGTTCCGATCTCAAGATATGTTCCCTGCGGAGCCAGCGACGCCATGATCGCAAGGAACTTGCCGGTTTCCCTCGGCACCTGCCTCAGTCTTATGTGCGAAGGAGTGTCTCCAAGCCGGTGTTTCTTATCAAGATCCTCAAGATACTTCATCCTTTTTTTTACCGGAGATGGTATGCTATGTAACATGGTGATGATCCAGGATCAATACTTTTCGGTAATACGCCGCAGAAGTATACGCCGGCGTTTTGCGATCTTGCTTTTCGCACTGTATCGCCTCAGTAAGCGCTCACACAAAGGCATCACGTATCTCAGTTCATCACGTGCCAATTTGTCATCAACCTCACTAAGCGCCAGCAGGGTGTAGTAAAAAGGAAAGCGCCGCCACTTACCAGTACCATCACGGTATTTCCGGAGAACTTTCAGTCCCGCACCCAGTCGCTGTTTTGATTTGCCTAGACCGCCCACTGCCAGATGCCTCCACATTGCCGCCGTACACGTGCCGCAACAAT
>JBFEPB010000277.1:0-2963 GCA_041550295.1 bacterium
GATTTCTACAATACGTTCTGGCTCAGGACTCTGGACGATGATCGTACCCTTGGCACCGCTCCCTTGTACCTCCTCCACTTTGCCAACGATCAATCCCATCCTCTCCAAAATCACCTGCGCCTGACTCAACTGCGTGCCGACCACATTGGGCATTCTTCTGATCAACCCCTTACTCAGTAGTACCCTTATCTGGTCACCTTTCTTCAATCGTGCCTCGGCTTCTGGGACCGTCCCTATGATTTTCCCCTGTTCCACCGAATCAGAGAACACAGAATCAACTTTTCCGATGACCAGACCGATCTTATTTATGATCGAAACCCCCTGTTCATATGAAACGCCTGACAAAAAAGGCACATTAATCGTCTCGGGACCAAGGCTAACGGTAAGGTTTATGAGCCGGCCTTTTTTCACCCTTGCGTCCGGGAGTGGCTCCTGAATGATCACATTTCCTTCCTCTATTATACGGTCAAATCTCCGCTCAACAACCACACCCTCCAATTCCTCTTTCTTTAATTCCTCGATTGCACTATCCAGAGGAAGATTACAGACATTGGGGACCACAACTTCCTCACCTTTCCCGACCATGAGTGGCATGATCAAGAAATTGGCAAGTATTATGCCAACGACAAAAAAGGCAAGGATTATTGCGGAATAGATGAGGGTTTTTCTCATTCAAGAACCGTGGCGACAACCAGATCAATGGCCGATCCTTTTGCGGCTTGCTTGCCCGAACCTGGATTCTGGCTCATCACGATGCCAACGTTGAACTCGGTGCTTACCTCGTACCTCACATTACCGACTACGAAACCGCTGTCTTCAATGATTCTCTTCGCCGACGAGAATGACCTGCCAATCAACCTGGGGACCGCAGCGGTTTGAACTCCCCTACTCAATACTACGGTTACCTTATCGCCTCTTTCCACTTTGGTCCCTGCTGCCGGAATTGTTGAGATTATTCTGTCCTTTTCAATCGTAGCGCTTTCTTCGCTTTTTACTTCACCGATATTCAAACCAAGCTCGGTCAGCTGCACCGTAGCTTCACTCAAACCTTCACCGCGCAAATCTGGTAAAACGACCTGGGCAGAACCCTTCGACAAAAAGACAGTAATCGTAGATTTGCTTCTTACTACAGACCCGGGCAGAGGTGTTTGTCGGCAAATCATATTCGGAGGTACCACTTCATTTTCCTCCTGACCACCAACAGCAAATAACAGGTCTCGTGATTCTGCTATAACCCGTGCCTGTTCCTGGTTTGAGCCAATCAAGTCTGGCACCACCCTGTCTGCCCCCCTTCCCGCAAAGGGAAGCACAAACAGGAAAAGCAAACAAACAACGGCTGAAGTGATCAGTGAAACGAAGAAGGAAATGAGAAAGATCCTCGCGCCATTATAATACATGTATCTCCTTTCTACCTGCGCACGCTATGTTCCTCAACACGCTTCTCCGGAGAGGGCGGGATTTGAACCCGCGATCCGCCTCTCGGCGGATACACGATTTCCAGTCGTGCTCCTTAGGCCGCTCGGACACCTCTCCATAATGCTTTTTGCCTATGGGAAAACCGAAGGAAAGCTAATTCTCCTTCGTATCTTTTGCTTCCTTGGGCTCGTCCTTTTCCGGTTCTAGTGGTTTGTCTATCTCGCTCAAACCTTTTCTGAATTCTCTAATACCCTTACCCAGTCCACGCGCAAGATCAGGAATTTTTTTCGCGCCGAACAGTAACAGAGCAATGAGCAATATTAGTAGAATTTCCTGCCAACCAATATTCATAATTACCTCTCATGAAATTATATTTAAATCGCCAAAGATGTCAACTATATTATTACTCTCCTCATCCATAAGTGCCGTACAATTGTACTCCTTAAGGCACAGAAATTGTGGATTTTGTACCAAGCTAAAGGTATTGACAACGTTTTGGCAGTGATTATAATACACACGAATCAAGGAGGTGAGGTGACTAATCTACATTTCAACTACAAAGATGTTTTCAGAGCTGGGAGACTAGGATTCAGTGCCAAGAAAATATGGCTTGCATTTCTTGGTCTCCTGATCGCCCATGTCGGATATTGTATTTTATCCTATCTCGCCTTTGTCGTCGGTGGTCTTGAAATCGGTGAAGTATGGGAAGTATTCCGACTCACGCCCATGTATCCAACCGGGCTCCCATGGTTCTCATGGGTCATCTGGATTATCGCATTTCTGTGGTATCTCTGCATCGCTTTGATTGTCGGGGTGTCGATATCAAAGGTTACATATGAACAACTCAAGGGTGACGAGTTCTTCGAGATAAAAGAAGCAGTAACTTTTGCGCTGAAAAACGGAAGATCCGCGGTCCTTGCTCCCATCGTCCTAGTGGCTTTCATGTTTGCACTAGTCCTCATGGGCGTAGTTCTAGCCCTCATCACGTGGGTTCCGTACTTCGGGCAACTGTTCTTTGCGGTTATGTCAATACTCGCCTTCGCGGTCTGTCTATTCATCATCTATTTGATGATCGTCACCGTCGTATCCCTGGTCATCGGGCCTTCAATTGTCGGCGAAACAGGCAACGATACATTCGACACACTGTTCGAGTCCTTCTCCGTCGTGAATGACCAACCATGGAGGTTCGTCATCTACGAATTTCTCCTTATTCTAGTGATATTTATCGGCGTCGGCCTGCTCGGATTGTTCTCGGCAAAAGCAATTTTTCTCGGCCAAGACGTGATCGGTTTGATTGTGCCTGCCGAGAAACTTGATAATCTCCTCATCAACGCCGCTTATTATGTGAAGATAACCGTTCCACCAATAATGCCAGAGTCATGGCATAATACATTCGCCGCGTATATCGAATCGATTGGCATGACAAATCTTCTGTACCCGCCCGATTATTTGCCGGCGTATGAGAGCTGGGCTGGAGCCATTACCTCTTTCATCCTGGGTATAGTATACTACTTTATCATCCTTTTTGTAAAATCCCTTGGTGCTGC